>JBNGED010000044.1:0-10318 GCA_049975605.1 Sediminispirochaetaceae bacterium
GCACGGGGTGAACCTGGAAGAGATCGCCGCCACTTTCGAGCAGCAGCTGGCCGAAGCCCTGAAGAAGCTGTAAGCGGCGGGTGCCGGAATGAATATCCGTATCCGCGGCTGCAGCGTTCTGGACGGCTCCTCCCCGGGAGGATTGCGGTCCGCCGACATTTTCGTTGATGACGGCCGAATCGCGGCGGTCGGGAGTGCGCCCCCGGATTTCGAAGCCGGCCATGTGATCGACGGCTCGAACACCATAGCCGTACCGGGCCTGGTGAACGCCCACACCCACGTGTCCATGAGTCTGTTCAGGAACCTGGCCGATGATCTGGATCTGATGGACTGGCTGCAGAACAGGATCTGGCCCCTCGAGGAGCGTATGGGACCGGAAGAGGTCTACTGGGGCGCGCTGCTCTCGATGGCCGAGCTCATCAGAAGCGGTGTGACCGCCTGTGCGGACATGTACTTCTCCATGGACAAGGTCGCCGAGGCGGCTGTCCGCAGCGGGGTCCGTCTGAATGCCGCCGTTGGGCTGACCGGAGACCGCGATGCGGCCCGGGAGAAGCTGCGGGGTTTCAGGGATTTCCACGCCGGGTGGAACGGGGCTGGAGACGGTCTGGTGCGGGTGGACATAGGACCCCACGCCCCCTACACCTGCGATGACGGATGTTTCGAGGAGGCGGCGCGGTGTGCCGGAGATCTCGGCTGCGGTATCCACGTCCATCTCGCGGAGACCGCCGGGGAGGTCGATGAGTGCCGGGAAAAATTCGGTCTGTCCCCGGTCGGGCTCGCCGAACGGAGCGGTTTTTTCTCTCACCGCACTATAGCCGCCCACTGCGTCCACTTGGATGAACGGGATATCGAACTATTGCAGTCGCCCAATGTGCATGTGGTCCACAATCCGTCCAGCAACCTCAAGCTGGCAAGCGGCTTCGCCCGCATCGGAGAACTGCGTGAGGCGGGGGTGCAGACGGCGCTGGGAACCGACGGTTCCTCGAGCAACAACAATCTGAACATGTTCGAAGAGATGCACATTGCAGCAATTCTCGCGAAGTCGGTGGCCGGGGACCCGAAGGCCCTTCCGGCAGGAGAGGTCCTGTCGATGGCGACCGAAGGCGGGGCCGCCGCCCTGGGTCTTCCGGCGGGAACCGGCAGAATCGAAGAGGGAAGCCCGGCGGACCTGATCCTGGTCCGGACCGACGGCCTTCATATGCAGCCCCTCCATGATCCCCGGTCGGCACTGGTGTACAGCGCCCAGGCTTCCGATGTGGATACGGTGATCTGCAGCGGACGGGTGCTGATGGAACGACGGGAACTGCTCACCATCGACGAGGAAGAGGTAGCAGCTAAGGCCCGGGAAGCTGTGGAGAGGCTGAAGTCCTGATTATGTACGGTCGCGCTCGGCGCCGGCCCGGCCGCTCCAGTGCAAGCCGGCCCCGTGGGCCGGCCCCGGAGAATACCTTACATCCACTTGGCTTCGGTCTTGATCTCCGGCTGATGGATCTCTGAAAGAATCTCCGTCTCCTCGATAACCTTGATGTCTTTCCAGTGCCCGGTCTGGAAACGCCAGAAAATTACCGCTCCGAGCACGATGACGAAGACGATGAAGAAGATCCACATCTGCAGCGGGGGAACTTCGAGAACACGAATCATTATAACCGCGGCGATTGCCAGGACCCAGTGCATGCTGACCGAGATATACATGGCGGCTTTGGTGTCGCCTGCTCCCCGCAGCGCCCCGGCGAAGACCAGCTGGGTGATATCGGCCAGGGTGTAGAGCGACGCCAGCCGGAGCATAGCCCTGGCCAGCTGTATGAGTTCAACATCCTCGCTGCTCAGCCCGGCTGAAAAGACGCTTACCAACAGCGGCGCGCCGAATACGAAAATGATCATCATCACGGAGGCATAGCTGTACCCGACACGCAGAGCCAGAAAAGTGGCTGTTCGAGCCCCCTCCGGATTGCCGCCTCCCATCTGCCGTCCAACCAGCGAGGTAACGGCGATTCCCAGACCGATCATCGGGATGAATGCCACCATGTCGTAGTTGAAGGTGATGGTCACCGCCGCGGCGACATCCGGACCCATCGAGTGCATCAGCTGTATGAAGAGATTAAAGGCGAACACATTCAGGAAGAGTTCGGTTCCCGCCGGTGTACCGAAGCGGAGAAAACGACGCATTATGTCAGGCCGGATTTTCCAGCGGGCTTCACGGCGATATTCATGGTAATACTGGTGCCGCAGATAGAACCACAGAAGGATGAAAAATATCGTGGCGCTTCCCGCGATCGTCCCGATCGCCGCCCCGCGGATACCGAGGGCCGGGAATCCGAATTTTCCGAAGATGAGAACGTAGTTCAGCGGGATGTTGATGAACATCCCCGTCAGGTTGGCAACCATGACGACCCTGGTCTTCCCGATCCCGAGGAAGAATCCCACCAGGGTCTGTCTCAGGAGGACGAACACGGCCCCGAACATGAGAATGCGGAAGTAGAGGAACTCCAGCTCCACCTGTTCCGGCGAATGACCCACCAGAACGAAGAGCCGGTGTACCGCTGGAATGAGCAGGAAGAGCAGCGGCGTAAAAAACACCGAGAGATAGATGCCCTGGGTAGTCGTCTCCACACAGCGGCCGTACCGTTTCGCCCCGTAATACTGGGCCACGATCGCGTTGGAATAGCCGACGATTCCCGCGAAGAAGGATGAGAAGACGAACATCGAAAGTCCTCCGCTCATCGAGGCGGCAATGGAGACCTTGCCGAACCAGGATAGGAACAGCCGGTCCACGAACAGCATCATGGTCTCCGACGCCTGGCTGGCGATCATGGGGAGGGCGAGGGCGATGAGCTCTCTGAATGTCGGCGGCGCAATTCTTTTTTCCGGGGACATAGAGGGAAATATAGTGAAAAGTTCGGGTCGTGTACAGTAAGTGCCGCAATTCCTGCGCACGGTTCCCGCCCTGAAAAAAAATCTGAAATTTTTCATTGACAAATCGAAAAATCACCCCTATTCTGTTAACGTTATCTGATAACCTTATCAGATAACGTTAACAGATTTTGGAGGTAGTAGTATGAAAAAACTGAGTGTGATTCTCATGGTTGCCGTGCTCTTTTCGGCCCTTACACCGCTGGTCCTTTTCGCGGGCGGGGCACAGGAAGAAGCGGCAGAGGAAATCGTCTCTCCCCGCGGCGGCGAAGTCAGCAAGTTCTATCCGGATTTCGGCGAGATCCCCGTCCCCAGCAAGAAGTGGCGCATCGGTGTTATGGAAAAATCGCTGATCAACGATTTCTGGCTGGATGTAAAGAACGGGTACGAAGATGCCGCCAGGGACTACGGCGTGGAAGTGGAGATCTTCGCGGCTCCCACCGAGAGCGATCTGCGGGCCCAGGCGAACACCCTGGAGGATATGCTGGGGAAACAGTATGACATCCTCTGTGTGTCTCCCATCACCGATACCAACCTGCTGGCGCCGCTGGCCAAGGCAACCCAGATGGGAATCCCCATCATCAACTCGATCGACGCCCATATAACTCCTGAAGACCAGGAGAAGCACGGCATCGATATCGAAGCCTTTATCACCGTCGACTTCAAGGAAAACACCCGCATGTCGGTCCGGTACATCGCCGATCAGCTCGGCAGCGAAGGCGGCAAGGTTATCCACATCATGGGTATCCCCGGCGGCCGGTGCGCTGAAGAGCGCCGCGACGGTTATCTGGAAGAGCTCGCCAAGCATCCCGAACTTGAGAATGTCGGCGTGTACAACGGCGACTGGGACCGCAAGAAGGCCATGGATGTTGCGGCGGACGTGCTGCAGGCCCATCCCGATCTCAAGGCCATCAGCGCCGCCAACGACAACATGGCGCTGGGCGCGTATCAGGCGGTCAAGAACAGCGGCAAGGAAGGCGAAGTCATCATCACCGGCGTCGATGCCATTCCCGACGCGATTGCTTCCATCAGCAACGGCGATCTGGATGCAACCACCGCTTTCTTCCAGTACGGACTGGCCTATCTTTCCGTCGAAGCCGCCATCCTCTATCTCGAGGGGCAGTTCGACGACAAGCCGAAGACGGTCTTCGGTCCCCAGGATATCTGGAGTTCCGACAACGTAGAGGCCATGGTGGAAGAGTACATGGAGATGTACGTCGGCTTGCAGAATATGCAATAGATTCGATTGAGATTGTACGGACCGTATAGCCGGGGCCCTCTATGCCCCGGCAGCGGTTCGATTCTCTGAACAGGTTGGAGAGCATGTTAGGAACAATACGAAAATCACTTATCGGACGTACCCTGGACCGGTACCGGGGCGTTATCATCAGCCTGATTGTGATAAACCTCTTTTTTACCTTCGCGTCCGAGTACTATTTCTCTATGTACAACATGATGAATATCCTGGACCATTCGGCTATCTCGCTGATCCTGTCGATCGGGATGGTCTTCGTACTGGCATCCGGTGGGATCGATCTGTCGGTTGGTTCTACCCTCGCATTTACCGGCATCATTGCCGCGCTGCTGTTTGTTCATGGAGTACCGACTATAGTCGCGATGACGCTCGCGATTCTGGTGGGTATCGGGATCGGTCTGATAAACGGGCTCGTTATTTCACATTACAGGCTTCAGCCGTTTATCGTGACCCTGGCTATGCTGAGTATCGTCAGGGGACTGGCGCTGGTTTTCTCCGGCGGCAATCCCATCATCGGTATGCCGGCGGGCTTCCTGGCCTTCTTCGCCGGAGATTCACTGATCGGCAACGGTATCTTCATTGCGCTGGGGCTGACTCTGGCAGCCGCCTTCGTTCTGGAAAAAACCCGGTTCGGAACCTATGTCAAAGCCCTGGGGGGAAGCGAAGAGGCGACCTATCTGGTCGGGGTTAAGACTTCAACCATAAAGATATGCGTGTACATCATATCCGGATTCTGCGCCGTTATGGCGTCCTTCCTCTTCATGGCGGGGATGGACGCCGCCGAGCCGATTGCGGGACTCACTACGGAGTGGATGGAGGCCATCGCAGCCCCGATTATCGGGGGCAACTCCCTCGACGGAGGCAAGGCCTATGTTCTGGGGGCCGTACTCGGCGTTCTTATACTTTCGTGTATCAAGAGCGGCCTGAATATGATGGGGGTCGGTCAGCATTATCAGCAGATCGCCATCGGCAGCGTGATCGTAGCGGCAGTGATCCTCGATTCCCTGCGCCGGAAGATATAGGGAGGGGAGAAGGTATGAGCACACTGGTAGAGATGAGAGCTTTGAAGAAGAACTTCGGCGGCATCAAGGCATTGCAGGATGTGGACCTCGAAATAACCGCAGGGGAAATCCACGGACTGCTGGGGGAAAACGGCGCCGGCAAATCTACGTTGATGCGTATCCTGTGCGGTCTGGAAATCCCTGATGAGGGAATGATCCGCGTGGAGGGGAGCGAAGCGGCAATCCACAAACCCGCGGATGCTCAGGCCCTGGGGATCGGGATGATCCCGCAGGAGCTGATCCTCATCGACGGTATGAGCGTGACCGAGAATATCTTCCTCGGGTATGAGAAGTGCAGCCGCTTCGGTCTTCTCGATCAGAAGCAGATGCGCACGAAAGCGCACGAACTGCTCGATTCGCTTGGCTCCGGCGATATCGATCCGGATATATTTATCGGACTCCTTCCCAAAGCAGAACAGCAGATAGTAGCCATTGCACGACGGATTATCCAGGGAGGAAAGGTCTTCATCATGGACGAGCCGACCTCGGCCCTCACGGAGAAGGAGACGGAGAAGCTGTTCACGGTAATCCGAACGATCTGCGGAGAAGGGAACGCGGTGGTGTTCATCTCGCACCGGCTCGAGGAGGTCCTGGAGATCTGCAGCCGGTTCACTATTCTGAGAGACGGGAAAAACGTCGCCTCCATCCCCAATGGTCCCGAGGTGACCAAACGGGACCTGATCGCCTGCATGATCGGCAACGATATCGAGGAGGAATTCCCGCACACCGTTACCGAACCCGGCGACAAAGTCCTCGAAGTGAAAAATCTTTCATTTGCGACCTCCCAGGGGAGAGAAGTGAAGGACGTGAACTTTCACGTTCGGGCCGGAGAGGTGGTAGGAATTACGGGTCTGGTGGGAGTAGGCAAGACCGAACTTTCACAGACGCTCATGGGGCTGCGCAGAAGTACGGGGGGCAGCATCCTCATCGGAGGGAAGGAAAAAAAGATCCACTCCCCGGTAAAGGCCGTCCGGAATGGTCTCGGATACGTGACCGAGGACCGCCGGGGCGAGGGCCTCGTGCTCGGGTTGCGGAGTCTCTACAACATGACCCTCGGGTCCCTCGCGAGAATCGTACGGGGAATCGTAATCAAACTGCGCTACGAAAAAAAGATCGGACTGGATTACGCTTCCCGGCTGAACATGAAGCCCGAGTACATAAATCTCGAAGCGAGGAAACTGAGCGGCGGCAACCAGCAGAAGGTG
Organism: Sediminispirochaetaceae bacterium; assembly: GCA_049975605.1. Taxonomy (GTDB): domain Bacteria; phylum Spirochaetota; class Spirochaetia; order DSM-16054; family Sediminispirochaetaceae; genus DSBN01. Next base: position 6,432 of record JBNGED010000044.1, read on the forward strand.
GTGGTGATCCGGCAGATGATGGGCGATGCGGATGTCATCCTCTTTGACGAACCGACCAAGGGAATCGACGTAGGGGCCAAGGCGGAGATCGCCCGGCTCATCAGCAGCCTGAGCGGAGAACGGAAGGGCATCTGCATTTTTTCTTCGGAACCGCGCGAGATACTCGGCGTCAGCGACCGGATCTACGTGCTCAACAACCAGGGATTCGTCGGTCCCTACGAACGGGGCGACCTCGATTACAAGCAGCTCATGGCGCTTGAATTCGGCGAGTCCAGGACAACCGGGGTGTGAATATGAACAAGAGTGAAATAAAACAGAAAAGCATTGAGTTCTTCAACAGCGTGTACAGCGGACCGATTATCGCGATATGTATTCTTGCGGTGCTTCTGTCGATCTTTTCTCCCCAGTTCCTGAAAGTGACGAACTTCGTCAATATCAGTAACCAGATCGCGATCAATATCATTATCGCGGTGGGGATGACAATCCTGATAACCAGCGGCGGCATCGATCTGTCGGTCGGAGCGAACGTAGCCCTCACGGGAGTGATTATAGCTCTCTATTTCCGGGGCGTTCCCGACGGCGGATCTCCTCTCATCGGTATCCTTATAGGGGTCGGGGTGGGCGCACTGCTCGGCGCGATAAACGGAGTTATCGTAGCGTATCTGAAGGCCCCTCCCTTCATCACCACACTCGGCACCATGGGGGTGTTCAGGGGCTTTGCACTCGTCTTCTCCGGAGGAAGGCCGCTCATGGGTATCAATCCCGAATTCGTCGGAGTATTCAGCGGCTTCATCGGACGGATTCCTCTCCAGTTCATCATTGCCCTGTTGATCGCTCTGATCGGGGCTTTCATTCTGGACCGTACCAGTCTGGGACGAATCGCCCAGTGCATGGGGGGAAATGAAAAAACCCTGCGGGTCAGCGGGATACCGGTGGAACTCTACAAGGTGCTGATGTATGTGCTCACCGGCGTGCTTGCGGCGATGGGCGGCATGGTGCTGACGAGCATGATGGAAGTAGCCGAACCCATTGCCGGTCAGTTCTACGAGCTCGACGCGGTGGCGGTAGTCGTAATGGGAGGCACCCTGCTGCAGGGAGGCAAGGGTACCGTCCTCGGTACGGTCCTGGGAGCCGTCCTGCTGGGAATTGTGAGAAATGGATTGAATATGGTCGGTGTTCCGGCGAATTACCAGCAGCTCTTCGTCGGCTTGATAATTATGATTGCAGTTGTCTCCGGCAGCCGCAGAAAATACGCAACGCAGATCTAGGGAGGAAGGCAAAATGGCGGTACCCGAAGTTTCTTCAATCGGAACGCTGGCGGTAGACTATATCGGAATGGTCCCGGTCATTCCCGGGAAGGACGGGAAGACAATGGCCGAGAGGCTCGAAATACATCCCGGAGGGGTAGCCGGAAACGTCATTACCCAGATCGCCCGTCTCGGGATCGAGACAGGCTGGATGGGCAAGATCGGCGACGATGACACCGGCGCCATCCTGATGGAAGAGTTCAGACGGGAAGGCATCTCGACGGACCACGTAGAGGTGATCCAGGGAAAAAGTTCGATGTTCTGCTGGATCCTGGTCGATCCCAACGGCGACCGGTCGATTACCATGTTTCCCAATGTGCTCAATGAATTTACGGCGGAGGACGTCGAGTCCAAACACGCGGACTTCATCGGCTCTTCCAGGATCCTGATGGCCGAAGCCTGCGTGCTTCCGCTGGCTCCCGTCATAAGGTCCATGGAGATTGCCAGAGAGGCGGGAGTACAGGTTGTCTTCGATCTGGACGTAACCCCTTCGGATATACTGAGGACCCGTATGGGCACGGAAAAGGACCTGGAGAGGGCACTCAGCCTGGCGAATGTTTTCATTCCCGGCAAGGCCGCCGCGGCGGAACTTCTCGGGGACCACGATATCACCGGGAAATCACGGGAACTCCTGAAGTACGGAGCCGAGATCGTGGCCGTCACCATGGGTGCGCAGGGCTGCATTGTGCTGAACAGTGATGAGTTCCACGAAGTGCCGGGATTCAAAGTGGACGTAGTCGACACCACCGGCGCCGGCGATGCCTTCCACGGTGGATTCGTGTACGGGATGCTCCAGGGGCTGTCCCTGCATGAGACCGGCCGCTTCGCCAACGCCTGCGGGGCGTACTGCTGCACGGGTATAGGAGCACGGGCGGTAGGCGGGCACTCGGAAATATCAAGCTTATTGAAAAGCAGTCGCTGAACTCTGTATAGTGATAGTAAAATATAATCCGGCTTGTGCAAGGAGAGAGATGTGACTGTTACCATGAAGGATGTGGCCAAGGCCGCCGGTGTTTCGGTGATGACCGTATCCCGGGTTATCAACAACAAGGAATACATTGCCGCCGAAACCAGGGAGAAAGTGGAAGCGGCCCTGAAGAAGCTGAACTACAAACCCAACATCAATGCCCGCACCCTGGTAACGAAGAAGACTGACTTTCTCGGTTTGATCGTACCCGATATAGCCAACCCGTTTTTCAGCGACCTGGTCAAGGCCGCTGAGAACATCGCCCGGAACCGCGGCTATTCGGTCATCCTCGGAGACAGCGGGGGCGATCCGGCCGTGGAAGAGGAGTACATCGAGGCCTTCCGGGGCAGGATGTGCGATGCCATTATTCTGATCGCTCCCCGTGTAGAAGACGAGGTGATACGGGAGCTCAACCACACCATCCCGCTGGTCCTCGTAGACCGGCAGATCCCGGATGACGACATCATCCAGGTAACGGTGGACAACAAATACGGAGCGCTGAGCGCGGTAGAGCACCTGATCGGTCTCGGGCACCGCCGGATCGGATTCATCATGGGGCCGAAGAATGTACCCAATGCCTATCTCCGGAGGGAAGGGTATATCGAAGCACTCAGACGACACGACATCCCAGTGGACGAAGAGCTGATCGTTCAGGGAGACTTCAACCGGGAGACCGGTGCGAGGGCCTTCGAGGTCTTCAACGGCCTGTCCGACCGTCCTACTGCCGTCTTCGGATCCAACGATCTGATGGCTTTCGGCTTCATTCAGAAGGCGAAGGAGGCAAGGTACTCGATACCCAGGGACTTTTCGGTGGTAGGATTCGACGATATATTCCTCTGTGCACTGATGGAGCCTCCCATGACAACGGTGCGGTACCCCATCGTCGAAATGGGAGTAGTCGCCATACAGGATATCCTCAACTCTCTGGAGTCCAAGGAGACCGCACGGTTGAAGTCGAAATTGAAACACACTTTGATAGTACGGCAATCAACAGCCCCGCTGGGCGCCTGAAGGAGAATATAACAATGCAGCATAAGAAAAAATTTACGGATATGTTTACAGCAAAGAAACCGATTATCGGAATGGTCCATCTAAAGCCGCTCCCGGGGAGTCCTGAATACGATGGGGATGGAGGCATGCGGCGGATCATCGACCACGCAGTGGCGGAGGCCAAACGGCTGGAGGATGGCGGTGTAGACGGTATTCAGATCGAAAACCAGTTCGACCGTCCCTTTCTGAAGCCGCAGCACATAGGGATGGAGACCGTAGCCGCCGTAACCGCCGCAGCGGCAGCGATAAAGTCTTCGGTCCGGCTGCCAATGGGAATCAATATTCATCTGAACGGAATAAGCCAGGCCATTGCCGTTGCACATGCAATTGGAGCCGGGTGGATCCGGGCCTTTGAACTGGCAAATGCCTATGTCTCGAACTCGGGAATCATCGAAGCCGCCGCGCCTGAAGCGCTGCGGTACCGCGCATTCCTGCAGGCGGAGAACGTGATGATCTTCGGCGATTTTCATGTAAAACACGGCAGCCACCAGTTGATTGCCGACCGGAGCGTCATCGAGCAGGCCGAAGACGTGGAGGACAGCGGCGCGGACGCAGTCATAATC
>JBNGED010000045.1:0-1200 GCA_049975605.1 Sediminispirochaetaceae bacterium
AATGTGCTCATACTATTCTTTTTCCAGAATGAACTCCACTCTCCGGTTCTTCCAGCGGTTATCCGCGTCATCGAAGGGAACCAGCGGCTGGCTTCCGCCGACGCCCTCCGCAGAGAGTCTGTCCCGTGAGATATTTCGGTCGATCAATGAGTCCATCACTTTCCGGGCCCTCTGCTCGGAAAGCGGCAGCAGCTCTTCACGCTGTTCCTCCTCCGCGAGTGCCGGATCCCAGAATCTGGTTACATTTGCATGTCCCTGTATTGTGATCGAATACTGCCGGTATTTCTTCAAGATTTCCGCCAGGCGGTCCAGTACGTATTCATTGCGTGCTGTAATTTCAGGATCATCGTCTACGTAGTCCGCCGTGTTCGGTTTGAAATTGATATTTGCTATCTTGATCTTTAACAGATTCCCTTCCCGGATGACGAGTACGTCTATCGGAATCTTTCCCGATTCAACAGCAACATTTCCGAAGGTGTCCCGTACTTCAAACCTGTAGGGATAATCCATGGCCGCATAGACGAGCTCGCCGCCGTCCGACCGTCCATCCCACAGGATCTCCGATGCCGGCTGTCCGGTACCCGAGAACACCTTGAACCTCGGAGCGTTCGCCGGATCGGCTCCGCTCCGCTCGGCATCGAATATAATGAAACTCCATCTATCTATTTCGTTACTGTCGGATACCCCGATCTCGATACTGAGCTCATCATCGACACCGTCATTGTCGGGTGAAAAGGGAACCGGAGAAATATCAATTCTTGTCCGCGGAGCGCTCACATCGAGGGTAAAGGGAAGCGATTCGACTGAAGGACGGTTCCCCTTGCGGTATTCGGCCGTAAACCGTGCCTTGTATTCACTTTCGTAATAATTTCCGTCCTCGTTCCTGCCGTTCCACTCAATTTTAGTTGGTATCTCGTTTTCTCCACCGAATCTTCGCTGGATAGTTCCGCTGCCGTCGATCAATTCGAGGGACCATCTCTCGAGACCTTCCCTGCGGGTCACTATTGTCGAAAAGGTAATCTTTTCATAGACTCCGTCTCCGTTCGGCGATAGTTTGTCGGTGTCCGTCGTAACGAAGAGTTTCGTTACCGAGGTGTCCAGGGTGATTCTGTCTATGTTTCTTTCCGTATAGTTGCCCGCCCTGTCGGTAGCGTAGACCTGGTACGTATACGTGCCGTCCGGGACTATATTTCCAGCGGA
>JBNGED010000045.1:1210-10289 GCA_049975605.1 Sediminispirochaetaceae bacterium
GTTCCGGGCAGTTCCCTGCCATGCGGCCGTCTTGACCGTTTCGCCGTCCGAGTTCATTACACGGCCTTCCCAGAGCTCTTCCCGGCTCGATTCGCTTACCTTGAACTCCACCGTATCACGCCGTCCGTCTCCCTCCGGTGAGAAGACGTCGTATTCCGCCTCCAGACTCACCCGCGGGCTGACGGTATCCACCGTGAACGGCTGTGTCCGGGCACTGTTGCGGTTACCATTCAGGTTTGTGACCTCGAGAACGGCGGTGTATTCTCCGTCTTCCGCCCGTTCGCCCGATCCTGTAAAACCGTCCCAGGTAAAATTCTCCGGCACGTCTCCCGTTCCCGTACGGCTGAATACTTTCCGACCGCCTCCGTCCATGACGCTCAATTCATAATCCCTGACTCTCCGGCTTCCCTGCAGTCTCGGCAGAATGAGCAGTCTGTCCTTCGTTCCGTCTCCGTTCGGTGAAAAGTAGTCGTAATTCGTCGTAAGCAGGACTTCCGTCTCTTCGGTGTTCAATTCGAAGCGTACCCTTCTCGACTGACCGGGATTACCTGCCCGGTCGACCGTCGAAAGCTGGTAGAAGTAATATCCGTCGTCCGCCAGGGAACCGTCTTCTTCACGTCCGTCCCATGAAATGGTGCTCTCAGCCCGTTCTATCCACTTATACTGATAGACGACATTCTCATCGATGTCTGTAATAGTACCGTACCAGTTATCTTCGAGAGAGGTCTCCTGATTGATGTTCACCTTGTCCTTATTGCCGTCTCCGTTCGGGGAAAAAATCAGATTGTCCAGCTGTATCGAAGCCCTCGGCGGAGTAACATCGATCACAAACGGGGCCGATACCGCCTGAGGGTTGTTGCCGTTTACATACAGAACGTCGAGCTCCGCGGTGTACTGTCCTTCCTGCAGCAATTCGCCGCCGTCATCCCTTCCATCAAAGGCGGTCGTCCCCGCCGGCGCCGTCCGTCCCCGGTATACCCTCCGGGCCCTTCCGTCACCGTCCTTGATGGTAAGCTCCCACCTTGTCACTCCGCTCACCACCGGTACGTCCGGCTCGATCAGAACCACATCGAGGACTCCGTCTCCGTTCGGAGAAAAATGAGAATGATCGATGGTGAGGGTGATCGGCGTCTCCTCGGTATTCTTCACCAGGTTGAGATACTCGGCGCTGCCGGTATTCCCGGCCCTGTCGGTGCTTGTTATCCTGTACTGGTACACACCGTCGGGCACGAGGATCCCTTCATCGTTGGTGCCGTCCCATTCGAAGGATAGCGGTCCGCTGTCATTCCACCGGCGCATGCGAACCGGGTTCCCGTTTGCGTCATTGAAAACCGCTTCCCATGTGTCCTCCGATGTCCCGGCCTGTTCTATCGGCAGTACATCCTTGTTCCCATCGTCGTTCGGAGAAAATATCCTGTCCTGCTCATCAGCTCTGTCGATCTCAACCACCGGCGGCTGGGTATCAATGTAGATGCTGTATGTATCCGTTGTCCCGTAGTTCTCGTTATCATCCCATGCACGAATATAGAATCGGTATAAGCCGTCGGAAGCTGTCTCCCCCGAGTCGGTGGTACCGTCCCATCGTATCGTTTCAGGAACCTGGATACCGCTTTTGGATTTGAAGAGGTTCTGAAAAAAGGTCCGTACCGTTCTCTTTTCAGGTCTCGTCTCTTTGTTCTCAATTGTCCTGACCCGGCTGCCCTGCTCATCCTCCACAATGAACTCGTAGCCTTTTATGTAGCGTCCCTCGCTTATCTTCAGCGGAAAAGACAGCGAATCCTTCACGCCGTCGTTGTTCGGCGAGAGGTAGATCTGAGCTTCGGGTATATCGTTCTGCAGCTCCTCAGGAGTGAACTCGTCCACCGCTGTCTTCACTGTTCGAACCGGTTCTACTTCAGATGAATTCCCGTTCTCCCCCTCGGAACCATCCGCTTCGCCTCCAACGGCCTCTTTATCGGGAGCCGTCTTCCCGGGAAGCTCCGGTTCGTTGCTGACCGGCATGAAAAGGGCCGTCGTCGGTTTTTTGTCTTCCCCCATTTTGATCAGCTGGGAGACCTTGTCCTGATTCTGTTCATCTCCGGCTTCCTGCTTTCCCTCTTCTTGCTTTCCCTCTTCCTGTTGCCCGATGAGATCCGACAGATCTATCTCAATCTTCGGCGCCTCCTCGTCTATTCGTCCTATCGGTACGGTCAGACCGACGGAAGCCGCCCACAGTTCGCTCGAAAGCGGCGCAGCTGCTATGTAAGGCTGAAGTTCATTCTGCGTCCAGCGCTCTCCTTCCTTATCGCCCGGAATATAAGTGTAAGACATGCTTAATGAAGGAATCAGCTCTCCCGGATCGCCGTCCAGGATCTTCTGCACATCGAGCCGGCTGCCGATACCTACATCGAAGAATTCTCCGATAGTCAGGTTAATCCCCGCGGAACATCGCACATTGGTGAACTCTACCCATGAAACGTCTCCGATCAGCCTTCCGCTCATCTTATCGTTCCCGAACAGTTCTCCGTCTATTCCCGCCGTAAGGGTGTACAACGGTGCTCTCACAGCTTCAATATCGGAATAGCCGAGGTTCTGAATGGCAAGTGACCACTTTACATCGTCGAGGAACCATACTGACGGTCTCGTTCGTATCAGTCCGAGATCAGCCGCCGCAGTGTACTGTGGACCATCGGCAATGGCGGTCTTCAAACCTATTCCGACGAAGGTATCAGGATAGATATCCTTGGCGAAAGAAGCTGAGAGGCCGAACTGGCTGCCCGTATCCATACTCTCAAACGATGAGGTGAGAAAACTGCCGTTCCATGTAAAGACACCGACCTTGGTCGGAATGGTGTGTCCGAAGTTGATGACATGGCCGTTCCACCCCGAAGTGTTGCCGTCCGTACCGATCAGTCCAACGTAGCTCCCATCGAATGTTATTCTCTGCGCGAGGGCCGCCGATGCCGGGTTTATCAGGCTTGTCTGCGGCGGCAGAAGAACGCTTCCCGCCGCTCCGGTTCCCAGTATCCTCGGCGAGGTGAATTCCATAATCTTGGCGTCGTTTTCCGCCGCGCCGAGACTGCATACCGATATAACTGCAAGGAAAAGAACGAATAGTGAGGTTTCTTTTTTCATCATGATTTAAACGTAGCCTCTCTTTTCTAAAACTTCAACATCGTTTTTATAGAGCTCTTCGAGCGATTCCATCTCTTCAATGGAGAGGATACTGAACAGCTCTCTCTGCATGTTGTGATAGAGCACCTGCAGATTCCGGTCCAGCTCCTCTTCATGGCTCTTCAGAAGAAGATACAGGGCGACAATCTGTGAATTCTCTATTTGAATCATATCTTGACTTCCAATCCTTCCTGGGCCAACAGAATGTTGAGCTGCTCCTTCCCGACATGGCTCATGTACCATCCTGCCGATTTGGCAATGGAGAACATCTTGTTGTCGTTGTACAGCGGCTCATGGTGAAAGAGCACCAGGTTCTTGATCTTCCATTCGCTCGCGAAGTCCACCGCCAGACTGTAGGACGAATGGCCCCAGTCATACTTCTCGATAGCCTCATCCAGAGTGTACTGGGAGTCGATGGCCAGCACATCAGTCTTGGAAAAGAATTCCCAGTTCTCCTGCGTACGCGCGAAATCTTCAGGCTTCAGTTCGGTGTCGGTCGCAAAAATAAAAGACCCTTCTCCCGCGCTCACTTTGTAGGAGTACGATTTGCCCGGATGCTGCATCTGCCGCCACATCACCCGTGCCGGCCCTATATCGGTTACCCTCTCCTTCAGGTGATGAAACACGATCCTGGCCTGCATGATGTCCATCGTAATAGGGAAATACGGTTCACGCATCTGATTGTGGAGAATCTGCTCAACATCATCCCGCGGGCTGTATATGTGTATAGTGCACGACTTGTCGAAGGCCTGTGGATTGAAGAACGGAAATCCCTGAATATGGTCCCAGTGAAAATGCGTGAAGAAAAGATGAAACTCCTTTGGCTGCGGTTTCTCCCGGACCGCAAAATTGGCGAATCGGAAAATCCCGGTACCGGCATCGAACAGGATGACGGTGTTGTCATTGAGGCGCACCTCGACACACGTTGTGTTCCCTCCGGTAGTACCGAAAAGCGCGGGAGGCAGATGCGCCAGGAAACGTTCCCTCGACTCTGATGATTCGATGTCCTGCGGAGTTATCCTCGCAACTACCGCGGATATCTTGCGGCGTATCTCATCAGGCGTCAGCGGCGTCGGAATCGATCCTCTCACACCCCAGAATCTTACAATCATACCGGCTCCTTCTCTAGTATCGCCAGCTCTCCGGGCTTTAACACGATAATCGGTTCGGATTCACGCAAAGCTACCCATGATTCTATCTCTCCGGCGGTGTGCAGCCCCCCCCTGTTAATGCCCGGACATGATTGCCCGACCGAGTCCCATCTCTGCCGGTCAGTAAGATTATCCGGCCAGAACGGGAAACTGCTGCACTGCAGAGGTCTTGCTTCATATACTTCACACCCCGACTCGCTCCAGAAGATGCAGTCATAGTTGCTCCTCTCCTTCAGGCTGAGACGATAGACCCCCTGCATGAAAACCGCCCGACAATATTCACTCATGAACTCATCCTTCCCCAGGCATGTATAATTCAGCAGTCGATTCAGGTCATTGTAAGACAGGAATACATATCCGGGGTCGAATCTGCAGCAGCGCGAACACCTGGTACATTCGAATCGCAGCCCATCCTCGTAAAAGCTTCCAATCACATCGCGCTCCTTGCATCCTCTCGTACCATAAATATAACTCATCATGAATGCAAAAAAAAGGTCTTTCCGTAATCGGAAAGACCTCAAAACTGTATGGGGAGAGAAGGATTTGAACCTTCGAAGGCGAAGCCAACAGATTTACAGTCTGCCCCCTTTGACCACTCGGGAACCTCCCCACTGTGCAAAAAGGAAGTTAACAAAAAATGATTTTTCTGTCAATACCACCATGAAATATGTTTCTCTCTTCGTATTCGGTTATGCTATACTTCTGTGTACACCGTATAACAGAGGGAGTAGGAAGCATGCCTGACCTGAAAAAATACCATCCGGTCGATTCATCGGAGGTTTCAAGATTCTGCGGCGTGAGATCTTTTATGCGCCTGCCGCAGGTGAGAACGAGTGAAGACGTGGATTTCGCGATCATCGGCGCCCCCGCCGATACCGGATCAACCTTCCGTCCCGGTCAGAGGTTCGCTCCCGCGGCTATCCGCGAAATGTCCATGATGCTCAGGGCTGCGAGTCTGACTCTCGATATCAACATGTTCGAATATATTTCCGGCACGGACTGGGGAGATGTCAACGTGAGTCCCTGTGATCTCGCAAAAGCCCATCAGGCGATCCAGGAGGAGATATCCGGAATTGTGGCCGGCGATGTGATTCCGGTCTGTCTTGGCGGAGACCACTCGGTTACATTACCTGAGTTGCGGGCAGTCGCGGGCAGATACGGACCTGTAGCCCTCGTACATTTCGATGCGCATCTCGACACCTACGATATCGAGAATGGTGATACACTTACCCACGGGACTCCTTTCTATATTGCCTGCCGGGAAGGTCTTATCGACACCGCTCACTCCATACAGGTCGGTATACGCGGGCTGTTCAACACATCCGCACGCAAAGTGTCTGAAGATTTGGGATTCAAGGTTATTATGGCGGAAGAGATGCGGGAGATGGGACTCGACGAGGTCGCCCGGCAGATCAATGAACGTGTCGGCAGCTCCAGGGCTTTTCTGACCTTCGATATCGATTTCGTCGATCCAGCCTTCGCACCCGGTACGGGTACAATAGAGGTCGGAGGTTTTACCAGCTACGAGGCACTGAAGCTTCTGCGGTCGACCGGGGACCTCGACTATGTTGCCATGGATATCGTGGAAGTACTGCCCTCCTTCGATCCGACCCAGATTACCGCCTATCTCGGCGGAGCCATCGTCCACGAGTTTCTGGCAATGCTTGCCTGCAGAAAGAAAAAAGCAGACTCATAAGGAGAATTATGTGACCTTTGACGGGAATGCACTTGTATACAGTGAAGGCTATTTCAATACGACCTGGGGGAAAACCGCCCACGGTCTGGTCCGGTTCACCAGGCGATACAAAGTTAAAGGCGTCATAGACAGCCGATACGCCGGTCGCGACGCCGGAGAGGTGCTTGACGACACCCCATCGGGAATACCGATCTATTCCGACGTCGAATCGGCAGTTGCCGCCGAATCGAAGAAGGGCGGCAAAATCAGCCACCTCGTGTTCGGAATCGCGCCGGACGGAGGTATTCTCGAAGAGTACATGCGGGAGGATCTTCTCGCAGCAATCCGCATGGGGCTGAATGTCGACTGCGGCATGCATTACTTCCTCTCCGAAGACCCTGAGATGACCGCGGCGGCACAGGAGAGCGGAGCCGTAATCCGGGATGTACGAAAGACTCCCCCGAGAAACGAACTGCACGGGTTTACGGGACGTATAAAAGAGGTTGAATCATTCCGAATCGCCCTCCTGGGTACCGACTCTTCAGTCGGTAAACGGACTGCTGCCTGGAAGCTGGTGGACGCCTTCGAAGATCACGGCATCAAAACAGCCTTCATCGGCACCGGTCAGACCGCCTGGCTGCAGGGGGCCCGTTACGGTGTCATTATGGACGCCCTTATAAACGATTTCGTCGCCGGCGAGATCGAACATGAGATACTCCGGGCATGGGATGCGGAGAGACCTCAGGTAATGGTCATCGAAGGACAGGGTAGCCTGATGAACCCGATTTTTCCCGGAGGATTCGAGATCCTCTCCGCCGGTCAGCCTCACGCCGTTGTAATGCAGCATGCCCCCCGCCGCGTCGATTACGACGGCCTCGAGAATACTCCGATACATCCCCTCGGGACCCAGATCCAGGCCGTTGAACTCCTGTCTGGAAAACCCGTCGCCGCCATTACCGTGAATCACGAAGGAATGGCAAGGGATGAAATCGACGGCGAATGTGAACGGCTCAGCGCCGAAATCGGTCTACCGGTCAGAGATCCTCTGGTCCATCGGCTCGATGCAATCGTTGAAGCGCTGCAGAAGCTGTTTCCTCGACGCGGATGAATGCGTATGAAGATCCTTCGCTGCGAAGCATGGAAACTCAGACTTGATCTCGAAGAACCATTCGCGATCGCCTACTCCACGGTCGACCACACGTTCAACTGGTTCCTCAGGATCGAGACGGATACAGGTCTGACAGGCTTCGGCTGTTCAGCATACGACGAAGAGGTCACCGGAGAGAACGAAGAGACAATCGGCTCCGCACTGAATAACACGGTCATTCCTCTCCTCCAGGGGAGCAGCCTCGCCTTCGTCGGACGGATCTTCGAAGACCTGCATCGAGAGTTGTCTTCTCAGCCGACAGCTGCCGCTTCGGCTGATATGGCCCTCATGGACATTCTGGCCAGACGGGCCGATCTGCCCCTATACAGGATGCTCGGGGCCTTCCGTGATTCGATTCCTACAAGCGTTACCATCGGTATTCAGGATCTCGATGATACGCTCCGCAAAGCCCGTCAGTGGTACGATAAAGGCTTCAGTATCCTCAAGATTAAAGGAGGGCAATGCCTTGAAGAGGATATCGAAAGGGTGCGCAAGCTGCGGGAGTATTTCGGAGACAAGATCGAGCTCCGCTTCGATGCGAATCAGGGATACTCCGTCGAAGAGACTCTGCAGTTTATCAAAGCTACGGCCGGCACTGGCATTGAATTTATAGAACAGCCGACTTCGAAGGACGATCCCGGCGCCTTTCGCTCAATACGGGCTGGAAGGAGCGATGCAACACCGGTCATGGCCGATGAAGCTGTACTGGGTCCCGAAGACGCGCTATCACTCGCGTGCGGCGGTTCTCCCGATCTCTACAATATCAAGCTGTCAAAGACCGGCGGCATCCGCCGGGCTATGCAACTTGACGCTGTTGCGGCAGCAGCCGGTGCGGGGACGATGGTCGGCTGCATGGATGAAGCCGGTCTCGGAATTGCAGCGGGCCTGCACTTTGCCCTCTCGAGCTCAAATGTCCGCTATGCCGATCTTGACGGTCATCTCGAACTCCGCAACGATCCGAGTTCTGACGCCGTCCGCATAAGGAACGGCGTCATCTTTCCACGGGACGAAGCCGGACTTGGTTTCATTATGTGAACTTTTGCGTACTTTTTTTTTCGTTTTGACAGGCTGAAATCCGCGTGAGATAATTCGGTAACAATACTATTAAAGGAGTGTGCGTATGTATGGATTTCTCTCTGTCGTTCCTCCATTAGCGGCAATCCTTCTCGCCATTATTACGAGAAGGGTTATTGTCTCGCTGTTCTTCAGCATCTGGATCGGCGGGCTGATCTACAGCGGAGGAGATCCCTTCGCCGCTATCGGCCTGACCTTCGACTGGATGAAAGACGTCATGACCGATGAGTGGGATGCGCGTTTTCTTGTCCTGACCTCCCTCCTGGGGGTGGGGGCCGCCTTCATGTACAAAGTCGGCGGTTCGAGGGCCCTTACGAAGTCTCTCGAGAAACAGATCAACAACCGCCGCCGTTCGCAGCTTTTTACCTGGATTCTCGGAATCGTTATCTTCTTCAACGATTACGCCAACTCTGTCATCACCGGTAATGCATCCAAGGACATCAATGCCGAATTCCGTGTATCCAGAGAAAAGCTCTCCTACATCATGGACGCTACCGCGGCTCCGATGGCGACCTTCGGACCGGTATCCGACTGGATCGGTTATCAGGTCGGACTTCTCGTAGCAGCCTTCGCAGCGATTGGTCTCGTTTCCCAGCAGCCGTACTTCGCCTTTCTCCACTCCATGCCCTGGAACTTCTACTGTCTGCTCTCGCTCATCGCCGTTCCGATGATCATTTTGATGAAGGATTTCGGACCGATGGCCAAAGCTGAGCTGCGCGCTTTGAAGGAGGGCAAACTGGTTGAAGACGGGGCCACACCGCTCTCCTCCGTGGAAAGCGACCTCGGAGAACCCGTCAATCCCGAAAAGGCCAACGTATTCTATTTCATCATTCCCCTGGTGACCCTGATCGGCGTCGGCGTTTGGGCCCTGTGGTACAC
>JBNGED010000046.1:0-9580 GCA_049975605.1 Sediminispirochaetaceae bacterium
GTATCAGACTGCCTGTGAGCCCGAAGTCCAGGTAGCAGAGTCTCCCGTCTTCGAGGACGAAGATGTTGCCGGGATGGGGATCAGCATGGAAAAAACCGTGGGTGAAGACCTGCTTGAGAGTAAGGTCGGCGCCGATCTCGGCAATCCGGGCGCCTTCCGCGCCGATCCTTTCATCCGGATTCGCCGGGCCGCCGCGGCCTGTCCCGGCTCTTGCAGCCTGTCCCCCTTCGCCGAGAAAGGCTGACAGTGGACGCCCGTTGATGTATTCCATCGTCAGAACACGGCGGGCGCTGAGTTCCCGGTAGACATGAGGAATCATCAGCCGATCATCGTCCTCGAACTGAGCGGCAAATCGCTCGATCGAGGCGCTCTCGCGCCGGAAGTCGAGCTCCTGCAGCATGGCCCGTTCGAATTCTTCCACCAGCTCACGCGGTCCAACCTGAACGCTCTCCGGGAAGTGACGCTCTATCAATTCGGCCAGCTCCCGGAAGATGTCAGCGTCGATCTCTACCAGGTCTCCGAGGCCGGGCCGCTGGACCTTCACTGCAACCTCTTCGCCGTCCCTTAAGACCGCCCGGTGAATCTGGGCGATGGAGGCCGCCGCGAAGGGCTTCCGGTCGAAGCTTTGAAAAAGGGAATCGATGCCGGCGCCCAGTTCCTTTTCCACCAACTCAATCGCTTCCTCAGCCGGGAAGGGGGCGACATTCTCCTGGAGCTTCTCCAGCTCATCCTGCAGCTCTCTTGGGACCAGGTCAGGACGGTTGCTCAGGATCTGTCCGAACTTGATGAAGGTGGGCCCCAGCTCCTCGATTGCCAGACGGATCCGGACCCAGGTCGATGCCTGTTCGATAGAAAACTGAGTGCCGGCGGGCCGACTCCTGCTCTTCGGGCGGAAAATACGACGCAGGGCGCGCAGGATGCGACCTACCCCCGTCTGATGTACAATCTCCCCGAATCCGTGGACTGCGAGAATCGAGAGAATTTGCCGGTACCGGGCGAACCTGCGTCTGCCTTTGCGCTGCAACAGGCTGAATATTTTCATTGCTTACTCCCTCCTGCTCCATTGCTAGTGTAAGGCATACGGGCACATTTAGGCAAATGCGGGTACCGTGTGGTGGGAGGGAGGATGGAAGCGGGGATGAAAGGACGTAATCTATGGACGGGGAAACTGGATGCGAAAAACGGGATGCGGCCGGCGGGTAACTTCGAGCTTCCCGTCCAATTGCTGCACCATGACCTGTATGAGCTGCAGGCCTATCGATTTCAGGTTCTCTAAATCGATCTCTTCGGGGAAGGGGTTCCCGGTATTCGAGACGGTGAGCCGATAGTTGCGTTCATCCTCGAACTCTTGCAGATCGATTATGAAACGTGCCTCCACATTGCTGGTGAATCCGTATTTTACCGAGTTGGTGGCGAGTTCATTGATGATGAGCCCAAGAGTCATCGCGGTCCTGGCTTCGAACTGGACCCTGGGAATAGATGCTTCGACTCTGATAGGCTGGATCGGGCTCGTGGAGAAGATGTTTTCCAGCAGGACACTGCAGTATTCATCAAACTTGACCGGTCCCGTGCCGTCGTTCTCATGGAGTTTTTCATGCACGATCCGGATGGTGTCGATCTGTTTTGTCACCTCCCCCAGGTCTATACCGTCCGTCCGTTCCTTAATGTGCAGGAGTGACTTCACCATCTGGAAATTGTTCTTCACGCGGTGGGAAAGCTCCCTCATCAGGTATTGTTTCTCATCGAGGGCCTTTTGAAGCTGATGTTCAGCTTCCTTCTGGGCGGTTATCTCGATACTGATTGCTCCCAGGAGGCTTTCATCCCCGATTCGGATGGGAAATTTGTAGGTCAGCCAGTATGTATCTTTCCCATTACAGGGAAAAACGCTCTCGGAAGTAATGATCCTGCCTTCAGAAAATACTTCCCGGTTCTCCCGCTCATACGTTGCCTGCAGATCGGGCGGTACCTGTTCAGTGCAGCCGGAGTTGATCAGCTGCTCAGGACTTGAATCCAGCATCGAAGCGTAGAGCCGGTTGCATAAGATGAGCCGGTTCTCCCGGTCCTTGATAAAGGCGGCTCCGGGGAAGTTGTCCATGAACGCGGCGAAACGGGCCTCGCTGGTGCGGAGGGCCTGTTCGACTTTCTCCTGCTCGGTGATGTCCCTGGAGAGGATGATGGTTGATTTTTCCCCGCTGTTGTTCACATACACGGTGCCGCGGCATTCGAAGGTGCGGTAACTGCCGTTTTTGTGTCGGAAACGGACGACTTCCAGAGTCGAGGAGACTTTCGCACGGATAGCATAGTACCGTTCGGTAGCTTGCGGCAGATCCTCTGGATGGACCAGGATTTCGACAGGTTTGCCGATCAATTCATCCGGCGAGTATCCAAGAATATTGGCATGCTGTGAATTGACGAAAACAATGTTGTCATTCTCGTCCACCTCGCTGATCAACTCGTTGGTATTCTCCACGATCCGCTCGTATTTCCGGGTGCAGACTCCGTCTGATGATCTGAATAAGTTAAGGGCGGACCGCACCGATTCGATCAGCACGTATTCTCCGGCGTCTTTCATGACGTATCCGCAGCTCGGTATTCCCTTCGTTCTTTCAATGAACTCAGGTTCCTTATGACAGGTGAGAAAGAGGACCGGGACACTGCGGCGGGCAAGGATTCTTCTGGCGGTCTCCGCGCCGTCGATTCCCGTTCCGAGGTCGATGTCCATAAGAATTAGAGAGAATCGGGAATCATTGGAAACGGTTTCAACCGCACGCTCGCCGGAGGGGACCGCAGTTACCTGGTAACCATGCTGTTCCAGAACCCGGACTTCCTCTCGGGCAATGAACGGTTCATCTTCCACCAGAAGAATACGTTCATCCATTTATACCACCAGTAGTATGAGTTCCGGATATAATACAGGCGATTCCCGATAAAGACAAGTATTAATTATGTTAAATTTATCAAAAATGTCGTTTTGAATGCAAAATACACGGGGTGCGCCGGTCAGGCGCTTATCTGCTGGTCTTGTTCTTCCGGTGCCGGCTGATTCGCGCTGTCCGGTATGGACGGTCCTCGTCCTCTCAGCCGCAAGTGTCCAGTGAGACCATGTAATCAATCAGCGGGTTGATGAAAAAAAGTTGATTTCAAAAAGGGACTTATGCGGTATCATTGTACTATGAAAAATGAAGTAATAATAAAATGTCTGTTTGAAACCGGAAAAATAAACCTGCAGTATGGGTCCCTTCTCCAAAGCAATCCGGAAGGGAAATCTTCTGACTTCGACTTCGGCCGGGTCGAGGGAATGCTGCTGGGACTGGCCATCGGCGATGCCCTCGGGGCCACTTCGGAAGGGATGACAGCCGATCAGCGCAGGAGCGCCTTCGGCAAGGTGACGGGATATCTTCCCCATCCATGGGCGGATGGAAGGTCTGTCGGATTGCCCACCGATGACACCCAGCTGGCGTTCTGGACCCTGGAGAGCATGCTGGACAACGACGGCCTCGATCCCGAACAGCTGGCGGCTATCTTCACCAGCCGGAGGATCTTCGGGATAGGAAGTACGGTGCGCAGCTTCATCCGGAACTACAAAGCAGGACACTACTGGTATGAATGCGGACCTCATTCGGCGGGCAACGGAGCCCTGATGCGGATCGCTCCGGTGCTCGTGCCGCACCTGCGGTCAGGGGGAAGTTCGCTCTGGACTGACACCGTCCTGACCGCCATGTTGACCCACAACGATGAAGCATCCATATCCGCCTGCACGGCCTTCATCGGAATGCTCTGGGAGCTTCTGGATATGCAGGATGTTCCCGATCCCCTTTGGTGGGTGAACCGGTACGTGGAGCTCGCAGCTCCGCTCGAAGGGCACAGTCAATATGAACCCCGCGGAGGCGCTTACAGAGATTACATCGGGTCCCTGTGGGGCTTCGTGCAGGAGCATCTGCCCCGGGCATATGAGGCGGGTCTTACGAGCCGGGATGCCTGCGACAGCTGGTATTCCGGGGCGTTTCTGCTTGAAACCGTGCCGAGCGTCCTCTATGTTCTGATGTGTCACGCCGATGATCCCCGGGAGGCGATCATCCGGGCGGTGAACGACACCGTAGACAACGACACTACCGCCGCAATAGTCGGGGCCGCGGTCGGCGCTCTGCACGGCAGGAAGGCGCTGCCGGGAGAGTGGATCGACGGCCTGGCGGGCCGTACCGCCCTGGATGACGACGGACGTGTCTTCGATCTGATCGAGGAAGCGCGGGAACAGTTCTGGAAAGTCAAAGAGCAATAGGCTTTCCCGGGAGCGGGCCGCATGGTGATATACATCATGGTGTTCATCCTTATCCGGGACGCGATGACCCATCTGGGTTTGTGAAGATTCGGCCGGGAGGGTTTCTTCTGGCTCCGTTTCAGCGGGGATCCTCTTTTCCTCTTCCTGTTCGGGATTGCAGGCGCAGCCATGATGACGGCACTCATCCGGTTCGACAGAGAAAACCGACGGCACATCCGCTTTTTCAGAGGAGACAAGTTGACGGGGGTATTGTTCGGACTGAGAGCGGCGCTCATAATCGTACCACCCTTTATTTTTACCTATAGTTCTGTTAGTCTGTCTGCGAGGGGAGGAACGGTGGCTCCGCGACTCCTGCTGCCATATGTTTCTTGCGATTACAGTCTCGAACGCGTGGCTGCCTGTCATTATCTTCACCCTCTAGGAAGAAATCATCGACGGGTTGGCAGGGGTGCGCCGCGGTCTTGTCCCGGCCGCGCTGGCTAACGACGGGGCGGTTTTCCTTCTTGCAGCGGGTCTTTTTTAATCAATACACAACGAGGAGGAAGCGATGAAGTACCACAGGATACTGGGGATTACCATTCTATTAGCAGGCGCTGCGCTCCTCGCATCATGCGAAGGCGGCAGCTATAAAATCATCAATGGAGATGTTGATGCTTCGGCGCATTCCATCAGCGGAGAATATCAGGAGTTTTCGGTTCGTCAAACAGGATGAGGTGAAATTCGAGCTGCAGACGTCAACCGAAGAGGGAGGGCTGAAAGCCCGGGTGCTTCTGCCTGACAACCGGATTCTTCTCGAGCTGGAAGGAACCGAACAAACCTCCGGGAAGCACATCAAAGCGCCAGTGAGCGGTATGTATACCATCGTTGCGGAGGGAGAAAGTCACAAGGGGAGTTTCAATCTGCGCTGGGAGGAACAGTAGGGCCCTGTTTGCATTACCGTGGTCGGTTTCTATACTTGAGTATAGAGAATCTCAGAAACAAGGCGGCGCCGTATGAAGGACAAAAGTGCCGATACCTCCCGGGCCGGGGAGGGACACATCGAGCACTGGTTCAATATCGGCTATCTCTATCCCCCGGCAGTCGGTCTTACAGGACTTCTTTCAATGCTGCTGGTCTCCGACATATTGAGGAAGGGACGGCTGCCGATGGTCTCCCTGACAGGATTCGCGGAGCTCAATTTCACCGCCAGCCTTCAGCTCTACATCCTGCCGATCTCCTTCCTGGTAATCGGACTGATTTTTCTCTACGACAGGCGCAACTTCTCCCTCTTCTTCCGTCCCGGCGATATCGGCGCGAAGACGGAGCCGCTGAAGCTGCTGGGGATTACCGGGGAGGACACCTGGAAAAAGGTGGGCGTCGTGATAGCGCTCATCCTGACCGCGGGGACCCTGGTCTTCATGACGATCGCGGTTGTGCGGACGGGAGGGGTGATGAACCTGATGCTGTTGAAGTTCCTGCCATTCATCCTTATCTTCTCCGCTACGAACGCCTGGTCGGAGGAGATTTTCACCCGCTTCACCGTGGTGGCAGGCCTGGCTGGCAGGCTGAGGCCGCGGACCATCTTCTGGATCTCGGCGGGAATCTTCGGCATGCCCCACTACTTCGGGACACCCGGAGGACCGGTTGGGGTGCTGATGGCGGGCTTCCTCGGCTGGCTCCTGGCCAAAGCGGTCTACGAGACCAGAGGGAGGTTCTGGGCCTGGTTCATCCACTTCGTCCAGGACGTGGTTATAATCTCGGCCAACGTAATGATCCTCGCGGGCATCCTGGGGTGAACCGCGTTTGCGGGCCGGGCGAGGTGATCCGCATGAGGCGGACCAGATAAGCCGGGACTGGGGCCTCAGTTCACATTCCCCACCGGACTCACGTATGCGCGGCGGCCTTCGAATTCGCCGCTGTTGATGAAGAGGTGCTGCAGGTCCGGAGGCAGATCGTTCCATATCTTCTCGGAAATAGAGATGCTGCCGGGAAGAGTGAAGGACTTCTCCAGATGGGCGGCGTAGTTGATGGTCTCGGATACTATGGTTCCGGTCTCGTTGGAGAACTTGATCCGGCCGGTGTCCATGCCGATCCGCAGTTCGATGCGTTCCCTGATCGGACGGTCCGGATCGATGTTGAATACCGACAGGAGGTTCTGCAGTTCGACGGCGAACAGGACCGAACGGACCGGGTGCTTCTTGAAGGTGAAAGCGATCAGACAGCCGTCGCCGGCCCAGTGCCAGATCCGGCCGTTGTAGACCGACAGGACCCGCCGCAGCAGGTTCTGGAATTTTAGGTACAGTTGTTCGGTTTTTCTCGCCCCGTATTTTTTTACGATCGAGGAATTGGCCACGATATCGATAAAAGCCACGGTAATATCGTACTCCCTGCCTTCACGCAGCGCCCCCCAGCTCGGCATGAGTTCGGGGTCTTCCTTTATTTTTTTCAATCGTCTCTTTCTATAATCGTACACGTAACCCGAGTCGGCGAGCCTGTTCATGAAGCGTTCGATCCCTTCAAAAACGACCGGTTTGCCGAGGAGCTCGCTCTCATTGAGTTCAATGATTATCTTTATCAGCTTGTCTTCATTCTTCCGGCGGATGCATTCTGATATGAGCGACTCAGCCGCCCTGCGTTTGGGTACGGTGATGTGGGGGTCCATCCCGAGCATTTCGTGGGAATTGTACTGCCTCAGCAGCAGTCTGCCTATCTCGTCTATCTGGCTGGGTTTGAGGCTCCTGGAGAGCATTTCGGTCATGTCGTTGATCAGTCCCGGGTCAAGCATGGGGTCTCCTCGATTATCCTTCCAGGGGAAGGCGACTTCATTTTATCAAAATACTCTAAAAAAATCCACCCAAATATGAGCATTATCTTTATTACTGGTGATGCAAGGGGCTCGCCGGGGAATTGTTGGTTTTTTTATCATGAGCGGGTTACATTGTCCGGAGAGGAGAAAGACAATGAAGACCAGTCGAATAACCATGTCACGAATCATGCTGATGACTTTGACGATACTCGTTCTGCTGCCTGCCGCGGGATGGACCATGGGAAAAAAGGAGGCTCCCGGAAAGGGGGTAATCCAGACGGAGGAAGAGCGGAAGATCGTATTCTATATGCTGCTGGAAGATCCTGCCGGAGCGCAGGTATCGGCAGGAATCCGGCCGGAGGCAGCTGGACTGTACCATCTCTTTCAGGATGTCAGGGTGAGCGGAGGGGCCGTACGGATTGCGTCCAGCCGTGAATTATCCCTCCCTATTGCAGAGAAGAAGATCCTCGATCCGGTCGGGGCAATCGGCATCGAGCGATACGAGGCAGAACTCGTACCTCTTGATCCTCTCCGCTACCGAAAGAAGTGGGAGGCGGAGTTCTCCTTCAGTGTCGACGAGTTGATCTCCGGCGGGCGGGTGCGAATGCAGCCGGGCCAGAAGGCGCTGATCGATGCCGCCCGCGCAGCGGGGGTTGACGGCGCCCTGATGCGGGTCGAGAAAATATCATTTGACCGTGATGGTATCTTTTCGGGTATCGTGGAAATTGCCGAACCGGCGGAGTAGTGAGCCCTGCGCCGCAATCAGCGCCGGCCCTCTTTTTCTTACAAAGATTATATACTTTGTTCTCTTTATTTCACAATAATTCTGTAGTATAATAGTAATATATGAGGTTGCTGATGGATTTGCATCGATAAAAGCACCTTTTGTACCGCAGCAGTGAAGTAAAGCTGTGCCTGCCGAATATTGTACATCCCCGCATCATTATCCTCGAGAGGAGTTCAACAGTAATCTCCGATTTTTTCCAAGGAGGGATGTATGCAGAACACTTATCTCGGGGCGCTGAACTCAGCAGCGCTGCCCGCCGAAAAGGACCGTATTCTTACCCTGTTTCACCGGGTGCAGAACGCAAGGGCCGATACCAACGATATTCCGCCGGAGGCGGTCAGGGATATCGCCCGGCACCTGAATATGTCGGTGGCGGAGGTATACGGAGTACTCTCGTTCTACCACCTCTTCTCGGTCAGTCCGAGGGGCAGATATGTAATCCGTCTCTGTGATTCACTGTCATGCCGGGTTGCCGGATCGATCGATATCTACTCGCACCTTTCCCGCGAACTGGGGATAAAAAGAGGCGAGACCACCGGTGACGGCCTGTTCACTCTCGAGATCGTCAACTGTCTCGGCAGCTGCGACACCGCCCCAAACATGATGGTCAACAATCAACTGATCGGCAATCTCACCATATCCATGCTGGACGACTACATCGCGATGCTGATGAAGGAGGCCTCCGATGAAAAGGCGTGAATCAACTACCTATCTCACACAGTATGCACAGCAGGTTCCTTCACTCAAAGAATATGTGCAGCAGGGAGGTTATCAAGGGCTTCAAGAGGCATTGAAACTGCCGCCGGAGGAGGTCCGGCAGATAGTGATCGACTCAAAACTCCGGGGAAGGGGAGGCGCGGGTTTCCCCACCGGGAAAAAATGGGCCACTCTTCCGTCCGATGCCGCCGAGCGGGGCACGATTCTGGTCTGCAATGCCGATGAAGGGGAGCCGGGGACCTTCAAGGACCGCTACATCATGGAGCGGATGCCTTATCTCATGCTGGAGGGTCTGGCGATCGCCGCCTACGCAGTCAGGGCGAAGAGGATCTATGTCTACATCCGCGGGGAGTATCCCGAAGTCGCGGAGCAGCTCATGGCCGCGGTTCAGGCCGCCGATGCACAGAACTATCTGGGGGATCACATTCTGGGCACGGATTTCTCCGTGTCCCTCGAGATACGGAGAGGAGGAGGTTCATATGTCGTTGGTGATGAGACGGCCCTCCTCAGTTCGCTCATGGGAAAAAGAGGATACCCGTGGATGAAGCCGCCGTTTCCCACCGAAAGGGGAGCGTGGGACCTCCCGACCATCGTGAACAACGTCGAGACCATCGCCTGTCTGCCGATGATCCTGGCAGGCGGAGCGGACCAATTCGCCGCAATAGGGACCGTTTCTTCACCGGGTCCGAAGCTCTTCTCGATAAGCGGAGCGGTAAACAATCCCGGGATCTACGAGTTCCCCATGGGCGTGACGGTGCGGGACGCCATTATAGCCGCCGGCCGGGGGAAGAGCGAGTATATTCCCCTGATGATAGAGACAACCGGGGTCATGGATGCGGCTTCCTTCTGCCCATTCGGACAGTCCGTATCAACACCGCTGCGTACCCTCCTGGAAGGATTCGGAGATGAGATCGAACGGTTCATCCGGGAACAGGAATACGTCAAGGAGGTGGTGTGATGGCCCAGGTAACGATCGATGGAAAAAAGATTCAGGTAGACGAGGGGACCCGGA
>JBNGED010000046.1:9590-10096 GCA_049975605.1 Sediminispirochaetaceae bacterium
TCAAAGGGACCCTGAAAGCGGTGCAGATCGGGGGGACTGCCGGGCCGGTCTACACCAACGCGGCGCTGAATTACCGGCTCGATTACGATTCGATGCAGAAGGCCGGCGGGTCGCTCGGCTCCGGCGCACTCGTGGTCATGGACTCCAAGACCAGCATGGCCGGGGTTCTGGAGATCATCATGCGGTTCTTCGCGGAGGAATCCTGCGGACAATGCTTCCCCTGCCGGTACGGCACCCGTCAGCTTGCCTACATGGCCAAAAAGATAGCCGCCGGCCGGGGGAAGAGCGAGTATATTCCCCTGATGATAGAGACAACCGGGGTCATGGATGCGGCTTCCTTCTGCCCATTCGGACAGTCCGTATCAACACCGCTGCGTACCCTCCTGGAAGGATTCGGAGATGAGATCGAACGGTTCATCCGGGAACAGGAATACGTCAAGGAGGTGGTGTGATGGCCCAGGTAACGATCGATGGAAAAAAGATTCAGGTAGACGAGGGGACCCGGA
>JBNGED010000047.1:0-468 GCA_049975605.1 Sediminispirochaetaceae bacterium
CTCAAGAGCAGTGATATCCTTCACATGTCGCATTCCAAAATGTGGCCCTATCCTCTTCTCATACACTTTTCCGAGGGTGTATAGGTAGGCTGCCGAAAGCTGTCTTCCGCGTGCCCTCTTTGCCTGGTCATATCTGCCACCCACATCAAAAAATCCACTGGCCCATTGGTTGAGGGTGGGATCAGGCCCTGCCGGGATGCGGACTCTTCCACTGTCAATCTGTTCTTGTGCCCACCTCCAGGCTGCATCTCGGTTCGTACACCCCGTCGATTTTCCGCTTGACCATTTCCCATCAAGCTGTTTGAACTTCGCGTAATAGAGGGGTCGATTCCTTCTCCGATTTCTCTTGTATAAACAAAAACCAGCGTCTCCCATGATACACTCCTCTGCGTTTTTTCTACGCATTTTCTACAAGTGGTTTTCACAAGAACCGCCGGTTTTCCGGTAGGTAAAATATATCCCTACAAA
>JBNGED010000047.1:478-6997 GCA_049975605.1 Sediminispirochaetaceae bacterium
TGCGGCGGGGATCTCGTTTCAAGTCCTCTCCTTTAACACAAAAAAAATGGGAACCACCGAAAACGGCGATTCCCATTTTTGCTGCAGAGAGGACTTGGTCTCCAGGCGCCGGCATCGTGCCGTCACCTTCCGACCCGCCTCGATCCCCTGCCGCGCCCGTCCGTGGGCGCTGATCCTCGCTCCCGCTCGGCGGGGATCTCGTTTCAAGTCCTCACGCTTAAAAAAAAACGGAATCAACCCTGCGGGTCAATTCCGGTTTTTTATGCTGCAGAGAGGACTTGAACCTCCACGAGCGCGATGCCCACTAGCCCCTCAAGCTAGCGTGTCTACCAATTCCACCACTGCAGCTGGTAGTTGATCGTGCGAAAATGTACACGATTGTGAAGGTTTAGTCAATAGATATGGCGCTGATTTTTTCACGCATATACTGTACAAGGCTGTCAAATATAGTACAATTAAAGGCACATCTATATATGAAATGGATTAATGTATGGCAGAGATATTGATTGTTGATGACGATGTTCAGATCCGGTATATGCTGCGGCTGCTGTTCGAGGCGGAGGGATTCACGGTGAGTGAGGCCGAGAACGGGAACCGGGCTCTGGACCGTTACAGAGAGCAGCCTGCGGATGTGGTGATCCTTGATGTGCTGATGCCGGATATGGAGGGGATCGAGACGATCCGTGAACTCAAGCAGATCGATGCCGGGGTGAACGTGATCGCGCTGTCCGGAGGGGGACGGATGTCCGGGGAGTACTATCTCAAGATGATAAAAGGCTTTGCCCCGCGGTATACCTTTACCAAGCCGGTCGATCCCGAGACGCTTGTCGAGGCAGTGCGAGAGATTCTGGATCAGGAATAAAATCACCGGCGGGGCGTGTATGCACGAGAAGCCCGTGCATTGCGCAGGAATACGCTGTCCCCGACAGCGCGGCATCGAACCGCCGGATTTTTTTTAAGATGAAGCCCGCAGCAGGCGCTCCCTGCGTCTGTCTATATAGTAGTTGATCACCATAACGACGATCATAGTAAGACCCCACAGAGCAATGGTCATGAAAGAACTGACCCGCAGCAGGTTCAGGCCGCTGGAGATGATCTGAAGGGTGACCAGGGCGAGGACCAGACCGGAGATACGGCCGAAACCGCCTTCGCTGCTCACTCCGCCGAGAACGGAAGCCAGAATGGTAACGAGGAGATAGGATGCTCCATAGCCGGCTTTGGCTGAATTGAAGCGGCTGATCATGATGAGAGCGGCGCATCCGGACAGGAACCCGGATATGAGATAGGTGCGCATGATGATGCGTTTGTTGTTCCCGCCGGAGAACTTCGTGGCGGTCTCGTTGGACCCGTACATGTAGATATTGAAGCCTGTGGGGGTCCTGTTCAGAATAAGCGCCATAAACCCGGCCAGGACGGCGAAAAGAATGAGAGGGAAGGGTACTCCGGCAATCGTGCCGTTTCCGATGAAACGGATGGCATTCGGAAAGCCGGATATTACGTATCCGCGGGTTATGACAATAGTCAGGCCGTTGACCAGGATCATGCTGCCGAGGGTTGTCAGAATAGGAGCTACGCCTATGTAGGCAACCAGGGTACCGTTTAATGCTCCGACGAGGACCGCCGCCGCCAGACCGGCCACCAATGCGACCAGGATGATGATGCCCGGAGGTCCGTTTTCCGCGTAGGCCGGCGCGGTGAGGATGAGGGCGGTCACGATCCCGGCGATGTTGGCGGTGGCAATCACCGAAAGATTGATGCCGCCGGTGAGCATGACGATCATCATCGCCATGGAGAGCACCCCGAGTTCGGGAAGCTGAAAGGCCATTCCCTGGAGATTGCTGATCCTGAGGAACTTGCCGGGATCGAGGATCGTCATTATTACAAAAGTGAGCACCATGATTATGCTCAGCACCATCAGTTCATTTTTCTTACCAACTCGTGCTTTCATTATGCTGCCTCCGCTTCGTCCACTTCGATGTTGGACTGCTGCCGTTCCTTCAGCCGCTGCCACGAGCTGAAGCTGACGCTGACGAGAATGACGATGCCGATGAAGACGTCGTACCAGACGGCGGGTATCTTCACCAGGGTCATTCCGTTTTTCACGATTGCAAGGAGGAAAACACCGAGGAGGGTCCCTCCGACGGAACCGACGCCTCCGGCGAGACTTGCGCCTCCGAGGACGACCGCGGCGATGACATCGAGCTCCTTCCCGACGATCGAATTGGGGGCGACCGTCTGGACAAGGAGTGCCTGGATCACGCCGGCTATACCTGCCATGAGCCCCATGAAGGCATAGACGAACACCTGGAGCTTCCGGACCGGAAAACCCACCCGCTCGGCGGAATTGATATCACCGCCTATAGCGTATATTCCGCGGCCCATCATCGTCGAACGAAGGATAAAAAAGGCCGCCGCGGTGATGACCACCCAGAAGAGGGTAATCACGGACAGGCCGTAGGGGGTCCCGCATTTTGATGTCAGCGTGAAAATCCGTATATCGGCGAAGTTGCGGAACCACTCGGGAAGGGCGTAGATCCATTTTCCTCCGGTGATCACAGTCAGCATCCCGTAATAGAAGTTCATTGTCGCAATGGTTGCAATTATGGGGGGGATACGGTACTTGGCGATAAGAAAGCCGTTGAAAGCGCCGAGAAGTATGCCCACCACTGAAGCTAACAGAATTGCGGTGAACATGTTGCCTCCGAGTTCGATGCTCACCACAGCCATGATATACTCGGCGATTGTGGCGGTTGCGGCGAATGAGATATCTATACCGCCGGATATCAGGACGAACAGGATGCCGATAGCCAGAATACCCATGAAGGAGTAGCTCTTCAGGAGATCAAGACCGTTCTCCAGGGTGAAAAAATTGGGATTGATTATGGTAATGGCGATCGACAGGACCACGATGACCGCCAGTACGTAAAACTCGTGTGTTTTCAGGAATCGTTTCATGACCTACATCCTATATCTGCTGTGATTCGATGAAGTTCTGGATCTCATCTTCGGTGGCGGTGAGGGAATCGAACTCGCCGATCATCCGCCCCTTGTGCATGACCAGTACCCGGGAACAGTTGCACAGTACTTCGCACACTTCGTCGGAAATAATGATGATTCCCATTCCCTCCTGTGCGAGCTTCTTGATCGTCTTGTGGATACTGCTCTTGGCGGAAACGTCGATTCCAACGGTCGGATTGTCCAGGATAAAAAGCTTCGGCTCCGTGGCGATCCACTTGCCGAGGACGATCCGCTGCTGGTTGCCTCCGGAGAGTGTTTTTACCGGGGAGTCCACCGAGGGAATCTTGATGCGCAGCGAGTCGACCCAGGTTTGGATTGCCGTATTCATTTTCTCCGAATCGATGAGGCCGCACTTTCCGGTCAGCCGGTTGATGGTCGTCGAGACGAGGTTGCGTCCCACTGACTGATCCATCACCAGGCCCTGCTTCAGCCGGTTCTCCGGTACGTATGCAATTCCATACTGCTTGGCCCGCTCGATCGAGTGCAGGGATGCTTTTTTCCCCTCGATCTCGATTGTACCTGCATCAGCGGGATTGAGGCCGAAAAGTGACAGGGCGAATTCAGTTCTACCCGAACCAAGAAGACCGGTTATACCGACGATTTCTCCCGGATAGATATCCAGATTGATATCCTTGAAATTCTGGGTTTTAGAGAGCCCGCGAACGCGGAGTAAGGGAGTCTCTTCCCGGTTCGGTTTGAAGTGATACGGTTCGTAGACCGATGTCTCACCGGTCATCAGATATTCGAGCTTCTTGTCATCCATTTCGCTGCATGTGTAGGTGCCGATCAGTTTGCCGTCCCGCAATACTGTAATGCGTTCGGCGATCTCCATCACCTCGTTCAGCTTGTGACTTATAAAAAGGGTAGCGATCCCTTTGGCCTTCAGGTCCGTAACCACCTTCAGGAGGGCATTGATTTCCTTCTTCGTGAGGGCGGTTGTCGGTTCGTCCATGATGAGAAGCCTGACTTCGCCGGTGAGGGCCCTGCAGATGGCAACCAGCTGCTGGTCCGCCATGGAGAGCTCTTCCACCTTCGCATCGCGAGGAATAGACACACCGATGCGTTCCATCGCACGTGTCGCTATTTCTCTGGATGCCTTCCAGTTGATTGTTTTGTTCCCTCTGGCAATGTTTTCACTTAAGGCAATGTTCTCGGCCACCGTCAGGTTGGGAAAAAGAGAGAGGTCCTGGTAGATGACCTCGATGCCCTGCCGGATGGCGTCCATAGAGTTCGAGTGTTCATACTTCTCGCCGTTGATAATGATTTCAGCCCCCGGTTCGGGTGCAATGACCCCGGAGATGATCTTTACCAGAGTTGATTTACCCGAGCCGTTGGATCCTGCAAGACAGTGTATCTCGCCCCGGGCGATATTGAAATCGACTCCATCGAGGGCCCTGACACCGGCATACAGTTTAGTGATATTCTTCATCGATAGAAAAAGTGTTTCCATTGTTCCCCGTTTCTTATTATAGAGAACCGGCGTCGGTAGTACACCGGCGCCGGTATCATGTCTTTTAAAAAATTCTATTAAAAACCGAAGCTGTCGACATTATCCTTGGTGATATCGGCCATAGCATCGACCTTGATCACGTCGCCGTCGACCACCAGTTCGCCGATACCGGGGATCTCTTCGAGATCAGCAAGCTTACCGCCGTCGAGGAGGTATTTTGCTACATAGGTGAGAGAGTATCCGGCGTCCTTGGGGTCCCAGAGAACTCCATGGCTCATGGAACCGTCCTTGAGGTAGGGAGCGGCATGACCGGGAATAACGGTACCGACAACGGCCACCTTTCCGGCGAGTCCCTTCTCCTTGAGGGCCTGGGCTGCTCCCGGAGGTCCAAGACTTCCGAATCCCACAATACCCTTCAGATCGGGGTAGGTCTTCAGCAGTTCCAGAGTTTTCTGCTTGGAAAGCTCCTGGTCTTCACCGCAGGGGATCCTGCTGGTGACGAGTTTCAGTCCGGGGTATTTCTCTTCGGCGTACTTGATGCCCTCATCGGCCCAGAGGTTGTGCAAAGGAACGGTCAGGCTTCCGACGAACAGCGCGTATTCGCCTTCGGGGCCCATGTTCTCAACCAGCATGTCCCAGGTGTGACGGCCGAATTCAATGTTGTCGATGAGTTCGATGTCTACATCCTTACCGGCCTGGTCGGGTGATTCATGGGTGAGAATCAGAATCCCGTTGTCCCGTGCCTTCTGAAATACCGGTTCCAGAGCGGTGGCATCGTTGGGAGTGATACAGATTGCATCAACACCCTTGCTGATGAGGTCTTCGACCATCTTCACCTGCTGGGCAGGATCGGCATCGGACGGACCAATCTGGTATGCGTTCACGCCAAGATCTTTTCCCGCTTCAACAACGCCTTCTTCAAGACGGTTGAACCATGGAATACCCGTAATTTTGACCACGGTTACGATTTCGTACTCATCTCCTCCTTCAGCCTCTCCCTGCCCGCCGGCAAAAAGGGCGAAAGGAAGAAGCATGAAGACGATCAAGCTAGCTACAACTGCTTTTCTCATAGCTCCTCCTTAATAATGTGCTCCTCCCATTTACCGGGAGGAATAATGATTCGCAAACTTATGTTATGTTTGTATCAATGTGTGTTAATATTAGAACAGTATTTCTGAGCGGTCAAGGAAAACTTTCAAAAATAACGATAACATGTTCTCGTTCGCCATTATATTCACATCAGACTGTTAAAAAATTATCAAAACTGTTTCTTTATCCGCGGACACGGTTTATAATGGGGATATGAAAAGCTCTCAGAGACGAAATTACGTGCTTGACTATCTGCAGTCCCACAGTTCAGCTACCATTCAGGAGCTTGCGGAGTACTGTTCCGTGTCGCACATGACGATCCGGCGGGACCTCGATGCTATCGCCGAACAAGAACCGATCAAGCTAATACACGGCGGAGTTCTGTATCAGGGGAGTTCCCATACGAACCATTATCAGATACACCGGGCGCGGCTCCAGATGGCGGAGGAGAAGCTTCGGATAGCAAAACGGGCCGCCAGTCTGGTCGAACCGGATGACATTATCATAATCGACGCCGGTTCCACGGGAGAGTTGATTGCAAAGAACCTTCCAACCGGGCCCCACCTCACGGTGATATGCTACGCGCTCAA
Organism: Sediminispirochaetaceae bacterium; assembly: GCA_049975605.1. GTDB lineage: Bacteria > Spirochaetota > Spirochaetia > DSM-16054 > Sediminispirochaetaceae > DSBN01. The sequence continues at coordinate 6,626 of JBNGED010000047.1, forward strand.
TATTGCTACGATCGTCAGTACCCGTCCCAACTGCTGTCTCATTCTCACAGGCGGCATGTACCACGAAGGATCGATGGTATTCGAAGATCCCGACGGTCTGGATACCATCCGCCGGAACAGGGCCAGGAAGGCCTTCATTACAGCGAGCGGGATAAGCATGAAGCTGGGAATAACCTGTTCCAATTTTTTTGAGACCGCCACGAAGCGTACGGTTCTCGAATCAAGTCTGACCCGGGTACTGGTCGCCGATTCTTCCAAATTCGGAAAGATACAGACCGGACATTTTTCGGACCTCGAAGATTTTGATATCATCATAACGGACACGGGCTTGCCGGAAGATTTTCAAAATGAAATCCGGAGAATGGGGAAAAC
>JBNGED010000047.1:7097-9998 GCA_049975605.1 Sediminispirochaetaceae bacterium
GGCGGGCAGCGCTTCCAGCTTCTCGAATGAGTCTTCATTGTACCCGGAGATGAAAAGAATGCGGAGATCGGGGATGAGGGAGTTCACTTCGTAGGCCAATTCGACCCCGCTTTTCCCCGGCATGAGGACGTCGGTTATCAGAAGATCGATTGTATGTCTGCCGGACCGGATGAGTTCAAGGGCCTCCGCGGCGTTCCGCGCTTCCAGGATCGTGTATCCGTATCCTTCCAGATTCCGCCTGATAACGCTGCGCACCATATCCTCGTCCTCCGTCAGCAGGATCGTCTCGGTGCCGTGGAATGAATCGGGGGCGAACTGCATATCTTCCGAAGTGGCTGACGTCCGTTCGTGAGAGAGAGGAAGAAAGATGAAGAAATCGGTTCCCCTTCCCGGTGGGCTTTCACAGAAGATGTATCCTTCGAGCTGCTTTATGGTGCCGTACACCGTTGCGAGTCCGAGGCCGGTGCCTTTTGTGCCGGGTTTTGTCGTAAAAAATGGTTCAAATATGCTCTGCTGAGTCTCCCGGTCCATGCCGAAGCCGGTGTCGCCGACGTGCAGAAGGACGTAGTCATCCGGCCGCATGACCTGATAGGAACCTTCTCTCACTTCTTCTGGTCCGATGTTGCGGGTCTCGAAGAGGAGGGTGCCCCCGTCGGGCATGGCGTCTCTGGCATTGGTGGCCAGGTTGATGATGATCTGATCGATCTGCGAGATGTCGCATCTGATGAGATGCAGGTTCGGATCGAGCCGCATCTCCAGGACGATGTTTTCAACAATTATCCGGTTCAGTAATTTAACCGCATCACGTATGATACTGTTGAGGTCCGTCGTCTCTAAAGTCATCGGCTGCTTGCGGCTGAAAGCCAGCAGCTGCCTGGTGAGTTCGGCCGCTTTCTGTCCGGCCTTCTTTATTTCCACCAGAAAGGCAAAGTCGTCGCTCCCCGGTTCGATCCGTTTTTCAAGGAGGGTGGCGAAGCCGCTGATGACCATGAGGATATTGTTGAAATCATGGGCCACACCGCCGGCCAGACGGCCAAGTGATTCGAGCTTGTTCAACTGACGCTGACTGTCATTCATATGGAAAGCGGCATCGGGCACGCTTTTTGTTTTTTTCAGGGTAGTCCAGTCCCGAAGAACCCTCTGAACCGTAACGGGCAGGAGAGAAAGAGATTGTTCGCCGGTATGCACGCAGTCCATGGCACCGGAATCAAGAAGTTCTGTCAACTTCTCCGGGATGACTTCATGAGTAAGCACAATGACCGGATATCGGAAGGTCTGTCGGCAGTTCATGAGAAATGCGTGGAGGTCCCGTGAAAAAGAAGGCTCATCGATGAGTACGACTCCATAATCCGTCTTCACCAGGGCGGTGTCGAATTCCTCCTGGTTCTGTACGACGGACAGTGAGAAACGCGGATTCTGCCGGAAATCATCCCACACCGAATGGTTGAAAACTTCGGTGCGATCGGAGAATAGTAAAATTTTTATCGCTGCTGCCTCCTATGACTAATCTATTCGCTTTTCCGATGGACCGCAAGTTATGCCGAAGATTTCTGCCGCTGCCCGGGAAGTAGTGCAAAAGCCCCTCAGCCTGTGGTATCCTGAGAGCGTGGAAGAGAGGATCTACGGTTTCCCGCCGGTGACAGGTGAAGCGCCGAAGGTGCTGATACTCGGGAGTATGCCGAGCGTCCGGTCGCTCGCAATGCAGCAGTACTACGGACATCCCCGGAACCACTTCTGGGAGATCGTCTTCCGCGTACTCGGCAAAGCTCTGCCGGAGGAGTACCCTGAGAGAATCGAAGGATTGAAGGCATCCGGGATCGCACTCTGGGATGCGATATCCCACTGCAGACGGGAGGGAAGTCTGGACCAGGCCATCGAGGAGGAAGTGTTCAACGATGTGGGCGGCTTTATCAGGCGGCATCCGAGCCTGCGCCTGGTGGTCTTCAACGGAAGGAAAGCCGAGCAGGCCTTCCGGAGCGGCGTCCTGGAACAGGATTCCGGAGATGTCGAACAGAGGTGCCGCTACCTTCGTCTTCCGTCCACGAGCCCCATTCCTACCAGGAAGTACCGGAATCTGGCGGACAAGCTGGAGGCCTGGATGGTAATAGCCGAGTACCTTGATGGAGAATGAAGATGGAAGTATTGATTGTCGGCGCCGGCGGAATGGCCGGATATTTGGCGCTGCGCTTTGCGCAGGGCGGCGCGGGAGTAACTGTTGCGGCGAAGGGTGAGAGAATAGAACAGCTCAACGCAGGCGGTTTTCGCATGCGGGAGGCCTACTCGGGTTCTGTAACTTCCGTACCCGTGAGGGTGGTCGATTCGGGGAGCCTGGACAGGGAGTTGTCAACTCCGCCGGTCTACGATCTCCTCCTCATCGCCGTGAAATCCTTCCAGGTAGCGCCCCTGCTGCCGCAGCTGAAGGATTGTCCCTCTTCAGTTCCTCTTGTGTTCACCGGCAGTTATATTGCAGGTACGGATGATTGGGCGGCTGAACTGGGGACTGACCGGAGCTTCTTTGCATTTCCCGGGAGTACGGCGGTCAGTGATGAAGATGGTGCAATCGAATACGTTGACCGCGGAGGGGAGAGCGGGGATAACTGGGGCGTCACCCTCGGATGGCTCCGGCCGGAGGATGTGAGCCCGGAATCGGAACAGCTCTTCGGGAAGGTGGAGGAATTGTTCCGTGATGCATCCCTGCCGGTGTACCGCAGCGACCGCATGCAGTCCGTCTTCTTGAGCCAGGCGGCTGTCCGGCTGCCGATCATGGCAGCGGTAAGGATGACAGAAGGTTCACTCGATACCCTCTACGTCCGCGGCGATCTGCTGAAGCTGATGATCAAGGGGATCCGGGAATCCCTTGCGGCGCTGAAGGCTTCCGGATACTCGCCGATCCCCTCATCC
>JBNGED010000048.1:0-5402 GCA_049975605.1 Sediminispirochaetaceae bacterium
CCTGGAAGGAAGGCGAAGAGCGGGCGGCAGCTCACCTTTGCAGCATGGGATATGTAATCGAAGCGCGTAACTATCGGAACAGAAGGGGTGAGATAGACATTATTGCTTCGAAGGATGATACGCTTGTATGCATCGAGGTCAAGACCTGGAAGAAGCTGCCGGTCGAGAGTATCGAGCATTCAATAGACCGGAAGAAGCAGCAGACGTATATACAGCTGTGCAATGTCTTTTTAGAAAGGAACAGGATGTTCCGTGAACACTTTGTGCGGTTTGATGTGATGTATGTCAATGCGTCGACAGGGCAGATCAGGCATATTGCGGATGCCTTTATGGAGAGCGGATGAGATGATTCGGATAGCAAAACAGACCGACCCGAGACGGCTGGAAGAGCTAAAAAAGAAGATAAACGACAAGCGATATCTCAACACTGCCATAAATAGTCTGGCGCTTATTATAACGAAAGAAATTCTGCATAGCAAAGAGGGGTGAGCATTGAGTAGAAGAGGTGGATCTTCAAGGCGGGGGAATAGAAGACAGGGGAACCGAGATAGAAGAGAGAAAAAAGCCTCTGTTGCAGACTCCGTACAGCTGACCTGCGTGCAGTGCGGGAAACCGATACGCCATCCCCAGATGGCGATGGCTTCTCCAGAGACCGGCGAACCTTTACATTTCGACTGTGTGATACAGTCCATAGCCGAAGCGGAAAATCTCGGGGCAAGGGAAAAAATTTGCTATCTTGGGCAGGGAACCTTTGGTATAATAAAGTTCAAATCAGGCTCTTCGAGCCGTGATTTCGTCATCAGGAAGCGGATCCCCTTCGAGAAGCGGGACGTTATCGTAGAGTGGCGGAAGCAAATGCGGGAGAATCTCGAAACCGGACGGTAAAGTCTATGTCGTTAAAGTTTGCGATACTGGGTCTTCTCGACAAGCAGCCTCATTATGGCTATGAGATCAAACAGAAGTTCGAACAGATGATGGGGGAGCTGTGGCCGGTATCATACGGACAGCTGTATCCTACCCTGCGCAAACTTGCCGAACAGAACCTGGTCACCATGAAGACCGTACAGGGAAAGAAGGCGGTCGAAAAAAACGTCTATTCAATAACAAAAGAAGGCAGTGCTTATTTCAAACAGTGGCTGATGACCCGGAAGAAAAAGGATCAGCTATCCATCAAGGATGAGTTCACCCTCAGTCTCTTCTTCATCGATCAGCTCGATCCAGCCATCGTCAGAGAGATATTCAGTGAAAAGATAAAGGAAATCAGGGAGCGGCTGAGATCATACGAGGATGATTACGCGACATACGGTCCGAACACCGCCCTTTACAAAAAAGCCCTCACAAAAAAAATGATTCTCCACATGCGTGCTGAAGAAGAGTGGTTAAACAGCGTTCTTCAGCAGCTGTGAGAGAATCATTCCGGAGCCTAAAACAATCAGTAAATAATCAGTAGCTCATCAATGTCCGAATGACCTCGTGCGCCTTTTCGGTAACCGTGGTCATGTAATTACCCTGGGAAAGCCTTACCAGGGCCCGGTATATGCTGGGATCAGTGATACCATTGTTATACTCGGCGATCTTTTCGATGGCCAGAAGAGATGCATACCCGTAATTCTGATCGGGCGTCAGGATGTCCTGATTCAGTACACTGAAGGCGATTGCCTGGGTGACCTGGTTGTTCCTGTTGTCAACCCCCATCTCACCGAGAGCGTACACAGCTTCAGATAAAACCATAGGCTCATCATCGGAAATGAGAACGTTGATCAATGTGTCTTTGGCTGCCTCTCCACCGATTTTGCCGAGCAGTTCGCAGGCTTTCCTGCGTACTTCTGGAAAGTTGTTGACAACCCGGCCCTCTTCGCGATAAACGATGCCGATGCCCTCGGATGAAAGGCTGTCGAGGATGTAACTGGCTTCCGGGTCTCCGGATGCTACGTCACCCGCCTCAATGAGCTCCTCGAGGTTCTCGAGTGCGGCTAACTTGCTTGATCTGTTATCGCTGAACGCCTGTTCACCGATAATCCGCATCTCAACGCTCTGCAGGAAGAGTTCTTCAACTGTTTTTTCATCATCCGCGCCGGCGCGGCTTTGTTGGGCAAAGAGCGCAGCTGGAACAAGCAGGATACAAAGAGCAAGCAGTACAATCTTGGTACAAGTTTTTTTCATGGTACACTCCGTCAACAAGTTTCCTATTTTGTTATCTTCCATCTTCCATCCACCTTTTCAAGGGTATAGACTACAATGGGCTCGTCATTTACGATCATATAGACTTTGACTTTCCTATCACTGATGGCGTTTATGTCATCGATATGCACATCCTTGCGGCTGCCTACTACGACGTAATCGAAGTAATCCTTCAAGGAGCGGAGCTTGATATTGTATTTGGTCATCAGGGGGCTCTGAGACAGCTCATTCAGAACATCCGGATCGCTGTAGTAGGTGATATAATCGGTTGTGAGATATTCCAGCCATTCCTCGTAGTCCTGACTTGCAATTATCCGATTGAGTTCGTCCACAAGTACGGACAGATCTTTCTTTGTCTTCTCGTACTGTTGTTCATCCATCTCATAACCATTTTCCGCGGCAGCTGCCGTGTTAACAGACGGATTGGGAGGGGCGGGAGGGGGCTCTTCCTGGAGAACAGTCTCCTGCGGTTCATGCACAGGGGCTGTGCCGCTCTCCGTACCGGCACAGCCGGAAAAGAGAAGAACAACTAAGATCAGCAGAGTAAAAGTTTTAAGAAATCCAGACTTATCCATCAGTAATAAGTGTATCTATGTGCGACTTGTTTGTCAAAACTATTTTTACAAAAACAGCATTCTGCTTGACCATCAAGGGTATGGGAATTACAATTCTTGCATGCTGAAAGCAGTATTCCCGGGAACATTCGATCCTCCGACCAACGGGCACCTCAACCTGATATCACGTGCGGCCACGATTTTCGAGAAGGTGTACGTCGTAGTGGCTGTCAATCAGGGTAAGAACTGCCTGTTTACGGCTGAAGAACGTAAGCTCATGATGGAGAAGCTCCTTCGGAAGTATGAGAACGTGGAAGTGGCGCTGTGGGACCGACTTGTGGTGGAGTTTGCATCGAAATACGGCGCAAAAGTCATGCTGAGAGGTGTACGGGCGCTGGCGGATTTCGGATATGAATTCGAACTGGCAATGACGAATAAGGGCCTGAGCCCCGAACTGGAAGTAATGTTCATGCCGACTGATCCGAAGTATTTTGTTCTTCGTTCATCAGCCATCAAAGAGATTGCAATGTATGATGGTGATATATCGACTATGGTTCCGCCTGAAGTGGCTGCCGTTCTCAGGCAGAAGCTTCGCAGCAGCGGGGGTAGTTGACATTCAGTTTGTATTACGTTATGTTCATTTGACTAAACACAAAGAAATTGAGAGGTTAATAATATGGCAGTACCTAAGAGTAGGTCCTCAAAAGCTCGAAGCAGACGCAGAAAGGCCATCAACATGAAGCGTCCGGCAGCCGGGCTCATAGAATGCAGTTCTTGCGGCAATCTTGTCCTGCCTCACCGTGTGTGTCCGAAATGCGGTTCATACCGGGGCAAGCAAGTATTAGAGCTTGAATGATATACTGGACAGAAAGGAGAAGAACATGGACGATATTTTTGAAAAGGTGAAGAAGCTTATTGCGGAGAAGCTGGAAGTAGAGGAAGACAAGATTAAACCGGAAGCTTCTTTTCGTCAGGACCTTGGAGCAGACAGTCTTGATACCTACGAACTCGTGTACGCAATCGAAGAAGAGATGGGTATTACCATACCCGATGAGAAGGCGAATGAATTCGAAACGGTAGGGGATGCAGTCGAATACCTCAAAACTCAGGTAGATAAATAAGGAACATCAGAAGAGACGTGGGTCTTTTACCAAAAACACAAAATGTGATACAGACTCCGCCTGTTGATCAGGAACGGAAAAAAGAATTGCTTCTCTTCGAGAAGCACATAGGTATAAGGTTCAGGAAGCTTGAGCTCCTGAACCTTGCTTTTTGTCACCGGTCCTACGCGAACGAGAGCGGAGCAGATATCGGCAATAATGAAAAACTTGAGTTCCTCGGGGACAGCGTACTCGGCCTGGTTGTGAGTGAATATCTGTATCGTACCCTCACCGATAAGGCGGAGGGAGATCTCGCGAGGATAAAGTCTTTTGTCGTCAGCGAGGACAGCCTTGCAGAGATCGCCAAGTCGATCAAGGTTGACAACTTCATTCTGATAGGCAAGGGCGAAGAGTATTCAGGGGGAAGATCGAAGAAGGCCATACTTGCCGACTGTATGGAAGCCGTTATCGGTGCATACTATCTGGACTCCGGGTTCAAGGCATCCAGGAGCTTCGTCCTGAAGTACCTGGTACCGGAAATAAACAAGGTTCTGGAGAACCGGCACAAGAAGGATTACAAGACACTCCTGCAGGAATACGTGCAGAAGAGGTACAAGAGTTATCCGAGATATTCTCTGGTAAAGAAAACCGGACCTGATCATGATCGTACATTCTGGATCGAAGTAACGATACAGGGTAAGTCGTACGGTCCTGGGAAGGGAAAGAATAAAAAAGAGGCCGAGCAGCATGCCGCCGGAATCGCCTACAACGATTTGAACGGAAGCAAAGAGCGTACACAGAAAAAGAAGAAAAAGTAGCTAATAGAAGGGATCATCAGCTGTTATTGAGAATGTATTCTTCATAAAAGCTTCTGGCGATTGTCAGAAGCTTTTCTCGTCTATTGAGTTCAGGGTCGTCAATAACGGTCTCGAGGAGCTGGTCGAGAACAACTCCCATGTCGGGTCCATAGGGAATGTCCGCTTCCCTGTGCAGTGCGTGGCCGTCGATATCGAGGTCCTTAATCGTCAGTGCATCCTCCTTCTCGAGAATGGTTCTTATGCGGTCACGGAGGGGGGCAAGCGTATCGTATTTCGGTTTGATTCCTTTCATGCCGTACTGATCAGCCAGCCTCAGATCGAAGAGGTCCTCGAGGTTCTCTGCGCCTACCTTGGCGATGAAACGCCGAACTGCTCCGTCGCTCCAGTCGTCGGTGTAATTGAACATATGGTGCCTCACCAGCAGACAGACCTTCTCTTCCTCATTCCTGCTGAACCGGAAGCCGCGCATAATCGAATGACAGGTCTTCTCGGCGTTCAGTTCATGACGATAGAATGTGTACTGTCCAGGCGATTCCTCGATTACGGTCTCCGCCTTGCCGATGTCATGAAGAAGAGCTGCAAGACGTACGAGCGGTTTGTCCCGGGGTGCTCCGTCGCAGGCCAGAAGGGAGTGCTCGAAGACGTCGAAGGCATGAAATCCTCCCTGCGGAACTCCCTTACACTTGCTCAAGGAAGGTAAAACGAGTGCCAGAATGCCGGACTCCTGCATGGCATTGATGCCGATTGAA
>JBNGED010000048.1:5412-9972 GCA_049975605.1 Sediminispirochaetaceae bacterium
GATACGTTCCGCTGATACGAGCCGGATTGTTTCAACAGTCTCCCTCATCGCCAGTTTAGTTGCCGCTTCGATGCTGAACTCGAGTTGCGCTGAGAAACGGCAGGCGCGCATCAGGCGCAGGCCGTCTTCACGGAAACGCTCGGCGGGTTCGCCTATTGCGCGGATAAGACCTCTCTTGAGGTCCCTGCAGCCTTCGTGCGGATCGATGAGAGTCCCATCCAGAACGGGGATGGCCATGGAGTTTATCGTGAAGTCCCTTCTTTTCAGATCCTCGTAGAGAGACCCGGTGAAGGTTATTTTGTCAGGATGACGGGCATTGCTGTATGCGCCCTCTACGCGAAAAGTGGTTACTTCGAACTGATGTCCTTCGAACAGAACCGTCACGGTTCCGTGCTTGATGCCGGTCGGGATAACACTTTTAAAGAGCTTCATCACCGCGGAAGGGCGCGCGTTTGTAGCGAAGTCGTAATCGGTTGGGTGATGACCGATCACCATATTCCGCACAGCCCCTCCTACCAGGTAGCAGTCATACCCGTTAGCTTCGAATATGCGGCCAAAGCGTTTGATGAATTTCGGTATTCCGTATTTTGCCATCGTTATTGTTCTAAACGTGCGCGGCTCAAGTGTCAAGCGATATGAATGAATCAATCAGAAACATGAAATTAAAAAAAAGCCGCCGTTTCCGGCGGCTTTATAGTCTGTCATCAGACAGGCATCAGAAGCGATGCGGCTACTGCAGAAGCTGAAGAACCGACTGCGGCTTCTGATTGGCCTGAGCAAGCATAGCGGTGGAAGACTGCACGAGAATCTGATTCTTGGTGAAGTCGACCATCTCGTTCGCCATATCCACGTCACGAATCCGTGATTCGGCGGCCTGAAGATTTTCCGCGCCGATACTGAGACCGCGTGAAGCATACTCGAGACGGTTCTGGTAGGCGCCCAGGTCCGCCCGCTGCTTGTTGAGCTTGCGGAGAGCGGCGTCTATAACCGAAATCGAGATGTTGGCTTTGTCGGGAGTGGACATGGAGATAAAACTGGCGGCGTGCGCCAGACCGGCAGTACCCTGTATACCAAGTCCCTGAGCGGTCATCGTTCCAATGTAGACCCGTTCACGCTGGTCCATGTTGGCGCCGATATGGAACCACATGCTCGCAGTAACGGCGTTCTCACCTTCTTCGGCTGCGAATCTGCCGGTAAGCAGGTTCATACCGTTGAACTGAGCGTGACTGGCGATACGGTTCACTTCATCGACGAGCTGACTGATTTCAACCTGAATCTGCATGCGGTCTTCATCGGTATACACACCGTTGGAACTCTGTACTGCGAGTTCCCGCATACGGTGAAGTATATCCTGGGACTCCTGCAGATATCCCTCGGTCACCTGGATGAAAGAAATTCCATCCTCTGCGTTTTTCTGTGCTCGATACAGTCCGCGGATCTGGGCCCGCATCTTCTCAGACACGGCAAGACCGGATGCGTCGTCGCCGGCGCGGTTGATCCGCAGCCCGGAAGAGAGTTTCTCCATGTTCTTGTCGATTTCCCAGTTGTTGAACTTCTGCTGACGTTGAGAGAAGATCGCGCTCATGTTGTGATTAATAATCATCTTCTATTCCTCCTTGAATAGTATGCAGACATCCGTGTCTGCCTTTTCTATATTTTCGGTCGTCAGGAAATTTGCTTTAGAAAAAAATTGCATTATGAGGCGGTGATGGATGAATGTTAGAAAATTATTAAAATACTGTAAGAAGACTCGTGTATGCTTGTAATTCACGACTGCTCAACATATTGTAAAATAGAGGACAAAGACGGTAATGAAAAAAATGAAGAAGATAGGCATACTGACCGCCGGAGGCGACTGTCCCGGGCTAAATGCCGCAATCCGCGGAGTAGGCAAAGCGGCCCTCCTGGAGTACGGGATGGAGGTCGTTGGAATCTCCTCCGGTTATCTCGGGCTGATTGAACGGGAGTATCGCGAACTGAAAGAGGAAGACCTGTCGGGAATAATCACGCTTGGCGGAACGATCCTGGGTACATCCCGGGAAAAACCCTTCAAACACGGTCAGTACAACGAATACGTTCGAAGTAAACCCGAGATAATCAAGGAAAACTACCGGGAAATGGGACTGGATGCCTTAATCTGTATAGGCGGCAACGGAACAATGAAAACCGCTGCAAAGCTTGCAAAGAGCGGACTGAACGTCATCGGTATGCCTAAGACCATCGACAATGATGTCTGGGGAACCGACGAGACCTTCGGCTTCGACTCGGCATTCAATATTGCAACCGAGGCGATCGACAGGATACATACGACCGCCAACTCACACAAACGGATTATGGTCATTGAAGTGATGGGACATCATGCCGGATGGCTGGCCTTGTATTCGGGGATATCAGGCGGGGGTGATGTTATTCTGATACCGGAGATACAGTATGATCTGGACAATATTGCCGACTACCTGGTTACCCGTTCGCAATCGGGCAAGCCGTATTCGATCGTGGTGGTAGCCGAGGGAATAGAACGTCCCGAGAAGAAGAAAAAGAAGAGCGCCGGGCGGTATATTGCCATGCAGCTGCAAAAGAGGACTGACATGGTCATCCGCGAGACGATCCTCGGCTACATTCAGAGGGGAGGCACGCCGTCAGCCAGGGACAGAATACTTGCTACCAGATTTGGCGCTCACGCCGCCCAATGTGCAGCCTTGGGGAAGTACGGATTGATGGTAGCGCTTCAGGGAAACAAAATAACCGAGATACCTCTCGACGAAGTCGCCGGTAAACTTAAGCTCGTAACGGAGGACCTCCCGATGATGCGCAAGGCCCGCGCAATCGGGACCTGTTTCGGAGACGAGAAGATAAGGGGCATATGAAAGAGAAGTTCATCAACAAAGAAATCAGCTGGCTGTCGTTCAACCACCGGGTGCTGCAGGAAGCTCAGGATACCAGCGTTCCTCTGGCGGAACGGGTAAAGTTCATCGGTATCTATTCGAACAATCTGGACGAGTTCTATCGCGTCAGGGTCGCTACCCTGAAGAGAATCAGTCAGCTCGGGAGACGGAGTATCCAGATAGTCGGAGAAGATCCGCGGACCGTGCTTGAGGATATACAGCGGATAGTTATAAAACAGAGAGAGAGCTTCGAGAAAGTATTCGATGATCTGAAAAAGGAGCTCGCCCGGCACAATATCCATTTCGTTCAGGAGTGGCAGCTGAATCAGCAGCAGCGCGATTTTGTACATTCATATTTCGTCAATGAAGTCAGGCCGAAGATTTTTCCCGTAATGATCGACAACAGGTACCGGTTCCCCGAACTGAAGGATACCGCCCTCTATCTGGTAGTGGAAATGACCAAAGAGGGAAGCGCCAGGAAGAAAAAACACAGCATAATCGAAATACCTTCCAAGACCAGCTCGCGCTTTATTCACCTGCCGAGCGACGGGAATGCCCAGTCTATCATTCTGCTCGAAGATGTCATCCGCCTCGGCTTACCCGCTATCTTCAGTATGCTGGATTACGACACCTTCAGGGCTTACGACATCAAGATTACCAGGGATTCGGAACTCGATATCGATGACGATTTCCAGATGAGTTACCTCAACAAAGTACGCAAGAGTCTGGATCAGCGCAAATGGGGCAATCCTGTTCGCCTTGCATACGATACGAACATGCCTCATGAGATGCTGGATTTTCTGAAACGGAAGCTCAAGTTGAAGAAGATCGATACTCTTCTGCCGGGAGGACGCTACCATAATTCGCGGGACTACATTCAGTTCCCGGGTATCATAGCCGATAGCCGGGGAATTCCGACCGACAACATTCCCCACAAAGACCTCGACGGAATATCGAGCATAATTGATGTTGTCAGGAAGAAGGATGTTCTGCTCCATTTCCCTTATCATTCCTTCGATTATCTCATCGATATGCTCCGTGAGGCTTCTCTCGATCCGAAGGTGACCTGTATAAAAATCACCCTCTACAGGCTGGCCAGGTACTCGAGCGTGATAAATGCACTTATAAATGCCCGCAAGAACCGGAAAGAGGTCATCGTGCTGCTCGAGCTGCAGGCCCGATTCGATGAGAAAGCCAATATTAACTGGGCGAACAAGCTTCAGAAGTACGGAGTAAAGGTCATATTCGGTATTCCGGGTCTGAAGGTCCACTCGAAGCTTCTCTGCATTACCAGGACCCGGAGAGGTGAGAGACAGGACCACATCTGTGCTATCGGGACCGGCAACATGAACGAGGATACCGCCAGAAGCTACACAGACTCCTACCTTTTAACATCCGATCACAGGATAACCGATGATGTGGAGCGTCTGTTCGAATACTTCGAGAGCAGCTTTAAATTCACCGAATTCAAACATATGATTGTGTCCCCCTTCAATACCCGATCAAGTATCAATGCGAAGATCGATCGGGAGATAAAAAATGCACGCAAAGGGAAAGATGCCTATATTCATATCAAGTTGAACAATCTTGCCGACCGGGATGTGATCAGAAAACTATATGAGGCGAGTGAAGCGGGAGTTGAGATACGTTTCATCGTAAGAGGGATGTTCTCTCT
>JBNGED010000049.1:0-9932 GCA_049975605.1 Sediminispirochaetaceae bacterium
GCCCCGATTAACATGATGGTCCCGGGAGTTTTGGTGTCTCCGGTGGCCCGGATCGAGTTGTTCCCGATCATGGGGACAACCACGAAGATCATCCCCAGGTACCAGATGCTCATGTATTCCTCGATATAGGGCAGGATCTCCTCGCCGGCCCCCAGCAGGCGGAAGAGGGGTTCGATGGTCAGCAGCCCCGCTACCGCGCAGACTCCCACGATCAGCAGTCCGAGGACCAGGCTGTCGGTGGCGTAGCGGCGCACCGCTTCACGGTTCCGCGCTCCTAAAGCACGGGATACGACTGCGGAGGTCCCCATGCCGATACCGTGGGAGATGCTCTGCACGACCATCACCACCGGGAAGGTAAATGCCAGGGCGGCCAGCTGCTCCTTACCCAGTCTGCCGACGAAGAAGGTGTCGACGATGTTGTAGAGGGCCATACTGAGGATCCCGAAGATCATTGGAATCGTCAGCCTGACGAGCATCGGGCCGACGGCGCCTTCTGTGAGTTTGGCCCTGACTTTGTCGCTGCCGGGTTCCGGTTTCATCTCTCCTCCTTCATCCGCTGTATCCAGGCTCCGGTTGAATCCACAACCTTATCCAGAAGCCGGACCAGTTCTTCTCTCTCCACGGGAGTGAGATCCGAGCCGCATATTTCGGTGACCCTCTTCATCGTCTCCTTAATTATGGGCATGACATGATGTCCCTTCTCGGTCAGGTAGAGGTGATGGAGCCGAAGATCGCCGCTGTCCTGTTCTCTTCGAATGTACCCGCGGCGTTCCAGCTTCATCACCGCCCTGGCACATGTTGCTTTGTCCACATCCAGCAGGACGCTCAGCTCCTGCTGCGAAATTCCCTCGTTCCGGGAAACAGCATGTATGAACATGAACTGTCCGCTTCCGATATGAACGTCCTTCAGGATACCGCTTATGATCTGCTGAATGTTCCGGGAGATGATAGAAAAACGCCGGCCTAACGACATACTTCGACACTGCTCATGTCCCATACAAGCCTCCGGATATATTAAGTTGCACACACAACTGTTGCATATGCAACCAATATACCGTACCGGTCATTCACTGTCAACTCTTATCAGACGATCCTATTTTTTTGAAGCCGCCAACGCGGCTATGGCGATGGAGTTCAGCTTCGTGTCCGCGCTGTCGGCCCGGGAGGAGAGGATGATGGGAACATTCGCTCCGGCAAGATATCCTGCGGTCTTCACTCCCGCGAGGAAGCCCATTGCCTTGTAGACGGCATTGGCTGATACGAGGTCGGGGAAAACCAGAATGTCGGCATCCCCGGGTACTTCACCCTGTACGCCTTTGCGGGCGGCCGCTTCGGCGGAGACGGCGTTGTCGAATCCGAAGGGCCCCTCCACGATACAGCCGCTGATAACGCCTTCCCGGTTCATCCGCACCAGCTCGGCGGCTTCGAGGGTGTCGGGCATTTTTTCATTCACCTTCTCGATTGCGCAGACGACCCCTACCTTGGGTACCTGTATCCCCAATTTCCGGACCAGTTCGACTCCGTTCCTGATCAGGTCAATCTTCTGATCGAGGGTGGGCCGAATAATGAAGCCCCCGTCGGTGAGAAAAATGAGCTTCCCGTAAGATGCAGGCTCGATGATTCCGAGGACCCCCATGAATCGTTCGGTGCGCAGGCTTTTCTCATTCAGTACAGCCTTGAGCAGGATCGAAGTGTCCATCCTGCCCTTCATGACCGCATCCGCCGTGCCGTCGGTCACCAAAGAGACCGTTTTCTCCGCTACTTCAGTCAGCTCTCCTTCCACATGTTCGATGCGGAACTTGCCCGCCTCCGCGCAGCACTTCCTCAGAGCGGACTCGATCCTGGATCCGTTTCCTACCAGGACCGCATCGGCGATCCCTTTTTCCCCGGCCTGGATGACCGCCAGCAGCACATGTTCATCGTCCGCGCCCGCCACGGCGATCATTCGCCTGGCGCCTGCCTGAACCTCGGTGATGATCTGGTTGAAACTGGTTATCATTTTTTGACCTCATACATTATGGAGTGGGGAAATCATACCATCTTTTTTTTCGAGACGGTATCGATTTCCCGAATAATCTGATACAATACAGTCTATGAGTCGGAACAGGAAGATTTCGATCAACCGCAAGGTGAACAGTATTATTCTGGCCAGCCTATTTGCCGGTCTCGGAGGGGTGGTCTTCTTCTTTGCCGTCACCCTCAATACCACCATCCAGAAGTCGACTGAAGAACGCCTCGATGAACAATCCGACATTCTTTTTACGGCCATCGAGAATTTCATGCTCCCGGGTGAGGCGCCCCTTGCCGTACAGTACTTCACCGAAGTCCGGCGGCGCAGTCCTCTCACCTCCATCTTCCTCTTCCGGACCGACGGCGTCCAGGCCTTCACCGATACGGATACCATCGCGGCGGTCAACGGCCGGCTTAACGCGAATACATTTGAGGAGCAGGACAGAGGCGGCATCATCCCGCTGACGCGCGCGGATCCGGATTTCTCGGCAGCCGTGGGGATTCCTCCCATGACCGGCCTGTTTCAGTCCCGTTCACCGGAGGGCAAAGTTTTTTTTCACATATACAAGCCCCTGATCAACAAACCGAAGTGCACTTCCTGCCACGGGGCCGACCATACCATCCGGGGGGTCCTCGAGATACAGACCGATATCTCGGCTTCGGTACAGCAGAGAGAGAACGCAGTCCTCGCGTCCGGGATCATCTTCATCGGCGTCCTGTTCCTCCTCAGCCTGCTGCTCACCCGCTTCATGAACCGTACCGTCATCACTCCTGTACAGAGAATCGGCGAAGTCTGCCGCGCGGTGACTGGAGGAGACTTCAGTCCCCGGGTCGCCATAAAAAACAGGGACGAGATCGGGGAGCTCGGCGAAACGGTGAACACGATGGTGGAGGGACTGCATGAACGGTATGAACTGTCGAAGTTCGTCTCCAACTCCACCTTGAAGAGTCTCCGCAAGAAGAACGAAGGCCAGCAGCTGACCCTGACCCTCTTCTTCAGCGACATCCGCGGCTTTACCTCCTATTCTGAAAAACATACGCCCGCGGAGGTAGTAGAGCGGCTGAACGTCATCCTGAACATGCAGTCCCAGATAATATCGGCCCGGGAAGGCGACATCGACAAGTTCGTCGGCGATGAAGTGATTGCCGTTTTCATCGGTAAAAAGGGAGTGGAACAGGCCTGCCGCAGCGCCCTCGAAATACAGCAGGTCCTGAAGAGCGGACCCGAGGAGTTCGACGGCCTGCATGTCGGTATCGGCATACACACCGGAAGCGTCATCATGGGAATGATCGGATCGAAGGAGCGGGCCGACTTCACCGTCATCGGCGACAGCGTGAACCTCGCCAGCCGGCTCTGCAACTCTGCCGGTCCGGACGAAGTACTCATCTCGATTCGAAGTCAGAAGCAGGTTCCGGGAATCTTCGATCTTGAAGGACCCTTCAAACTCCGGGTGAAGGGCAAGCACAACTATGTGGGAGTCTACCGGCTGAAGGCTGTCCGGGAAGGAGAAGGAATATGAAGAGTGCGAAAGCACGGGCGGCAGTCAGCCGAAGAGTCCTGCTGTGCGCCGCAGTACTGATATGGTTCTCCGCCTGTTCAGGGGAAAAAAACACAGCCTATGTCCCCGACAGCTACGACGGCTGGCAGCAGACCACCGACATAGAGCTGAGGTATCCCATTCCCGGCCACGAAGACAACTACCGGCGCATTTACATCAATCCGGCGGGACTCGAATACCGTACCGAGATAAACAACGGCGGCAGGCAGTATTTTTTCCCGGAGGGGACTGTCATCGTCAAAGAGGTCTACGACGGCTTCAATCCGGCCCCGGGGGAGACACCCAGACAGCTGACCGTCATGGTGAAGAAGCCCGACCATCCCGACGCTCTCGGCGGATGGCTGTGGATCGTCAAGAACCCCGGCGAACCGGAGGAACAGATCGTCACCAACGAGTTCTGTCTTACCTGCCACTCCAACGCCAATGAACCCCATCCCTACGGGGACGAGAATCCGGAGGGCGAATTCCGGGACTACGTGTTCTTTATCCCATCGCGGGAACAGGACCAATAGTGTTCAATAGGGAAGCGGATATTCCTCCCGTCCCTTTCGAAGAGCCTTTGCGTACCATTCCAGTTCATTGACAAACTGCTGTACGTGCCGTACAGGACGCTCGTCCAGGGGAACCCCGTCGGCGTCAAAGACATCCTGTACCTTCGGTATCGGATAGATAGTCGGAATGGCAACGGTCCCCAGTTCGGTGAGAAAAGCCCGCAGCTGCATCGCCGCCCTGACTCCACCGAAACTGCCGGCTGAATAGCTCACGATTCCCGACGGGCGGAAGCCGTATTCTTCGAGAAAATGGTCCATCAGGTTGGTCAGTCCGGGAGGGATACTGTGGTTGTACTCCCCGCTTACCACCACGAAGGCATCTGCCCTACGGATCATTTCCGCCAGTTCCTCCATCTTCCCGGGCGCCGTACCGGGACCGTACTCCTTGTACATGTAATCCAGCAAACCAAAATCATATTCCTTCGGATCTATAAAGTGAACAGTGTGGCCCCGTTCGGTGAGTATGGTATTCATAAAGCGGGCGGCCTTTATTCCCTCTCTCTCGGTTCTCACCGATCCGTAAAACAGTACAATTTCCAGCTGCATACAGTCTCCTTGCATCCAGTATGGTGTAAAAGTACGGAGATTGCAAATAACTCGTCTCAGTTTTTTTCTGTGAAAAAATTGACCTCAAACCGGGTCCCGCCCTCGGATCTTATGCTCATGCTGCCGCCCAGCTGCTCGGCAAGAGTCTGCACCAGGTTGAGTCCTAGGGAATCGAGGGTCTCGATGGCGAAATCATCGGGCAGCCCTGTGCCGTTATCTTCGACCGTCAGGATATAGCGGGAATCATCCGATTCATACAGTCGTATCCTGATGCGCCCTTCAGGGCCGGAACCGGAAGAAGAACCGGAAGAGGAACCAGCGCCGCCCCCGTCAACCGCAGGAAACGCATGGGTATAGGCATTCATCAGGAGCTCATTGATGATAATCCCGCATGGTATCGCATAGCCTATAGGAAGACAGACCTCCTGCACGTCCGTCTCGATGAGAACATTCTGTTGATCGTCGAACATGGTATGTATGTTGGAAACGAGGGTTTCGATGTAGGGCCTCATCTTCACATCGGAGAAGTCTTCACTCTGGTACAGCTTCTCGTGGGTCAGCGCCATGGAGAATATCCTGTTCTTGGTCTTGAGCAGGGCTTCCTGCGCCTCTTCCACCGAGCCGATCCGGTCGCTCTGCAGGTTCAGGAGGCTCACCACTACGTTCAGGTTGTTCTTGACCCTATGGTTTATCTCGTCGAGGAGGGTTTCCCGCTCGTTCAGCGCCCGTTTCAGCCTCTGCTCGCTGTCCGCTACTCGTTCGATCAGACGGTTGGTTGAATCGGCCAGCTTCATCATCTCGGGTATCCTGGATGAATAGTCTACCCGGCGGCTGTAATCCTGTTCCGTTGATCTCTGCAGAACATCCGCAAGCTCCTCGATGCGGACTACCAGTTTTTTCTCCACGAGCCGGAAGGTAAGCCCTGACAGCAGCCCTATGAAAAGAATGATGCCGAAGGCCGATATCACGTAGAACATCAACAGGAATCTATAGTAGGCGCTCAGGTCGTACTCCATCTGAAGGATGGGATACTGGACGAAGTCGAACTCTTTTTTCTTCATTTTACGTTTCATGAAGATGGTCTGCAGATTGCCCTCCCGTACGGCGTATGTCTCGCCCCTGTTCAGAACATCCAGTATGTGAGGTTCGATTCGCGTCTCCAGCCCCGTCAGGAAAGAGCGGGCGCTTGCGGTAGTCAGGTAGATTATATCGAAAGACTTCAGCTGACTGTGGGAACAGGGCACCTGTTCGAAATAGGCATGAAAGAGAAAATCATACAGTTCATCGGAGTGTCTGCTGCGCAGGAACTCTTCGAAGTTGACCGAAGTCTCGATAATCCAGTCGGACCCCCCGGGACTGTAGTAGGAGTAGATCATCTTGCTGCCGCTCATGTTGGAAAGGGAGAGACGTTGGGTCATCACCTTCTCCGCACCGTAAACACTCCGAATGAAATCGGCGAAATTCGGTTCGAGGGCCAGGAGATTGAGCCCGACATCGTCGGTGTAGCTGCTGCGCACGATGGTTCCCGATCTGTCTATAAGATAGACATCGATGAATTCGTAACGCTTTACCAACTCCTGCAGATTGTCGTTGTTCAACGAGACCGGATCAGGACCTGATCCTGCGAAAATTGTATCCGCGAGTTCGATCAGAATCGCTTCGTTGAATTCCCTGGCCTGCTCTTCGAAGGGTCTGATGAGAATGGTGAGATTGTTCAATTTGTCGAGCATCTCCTGCTCGATCTCCGCAATCTCTCCGTCACGGGTATGGATAAAATTGATGTGGGTGTGGATCAGGAAGAATGCAGTCAGTCCAAGAGAGTTTATGAGTATTGTAGCTATCAGGAAGCTGATGATGTAGCGTTTCAAACCTGCCTATTCCTTTCAAGAGCGCGTACCCATAGTAGTGAAAGTAAGTTTTTCATTCAAGAGACAATTTTTTAGCTTGTCTATGCAGCGCAGCTTTTCATTTATACCGGTTGTAGCTGCTCATCTCCCGCAGCGGTTTGCGGTTTTTGCTGGAACTGCGGCCTGTTTCGGCCGGATCCGGCTCAGCGACATCGGAATAGCCGAGGCTTATGAGCAGAGCGACCCTCTTTGAAGCAGGAATACCAAGGGCCTTCCGGACGCTGCGCTCGTCGAACCAGCCGATGATGCAGGTTCCGACTCCCTCTTCCGCGGCCTGCAGACAGAAATGTTCCGCCGCGATACCGATGTCCACCAGGTAGAAGGGTCTGTTTTTCAGAAAGCCGCCGATCTGGGATATCAGGTTGGGCTTCTCCACCACCACCGCCGCGATGACCGGCGCCTGATGGGCAAACCGGTTCATTGTATTGCTCGGCGAGGCGGCCCTTCCCAGGGCGCGGACGGTCTCGGGATCATCGGCGACCACGAAATGCCACGGCTGCGCGTTCACCGCCGAAGGAGCGAGCCTGGCCGCTTCGATGCATCTATCGAGAACAGCCCGGTCTATGGGTCTGGAGTCGTACTTCCTCACACTGTATCTTTTTTCCGCAAGTGCGATAAACTTCATACTTCCGCCTCCGCCTATAAACTACTCATATCCGGGACGACTTTCCAGTCGAACCGCGAGGTCCCCGGCGGGTAATAGGTCCGTTCCTCGAAACTTATGAGACCGTCCCGTCTGCAGAGCAGCACGGTCGATGCTCTGGTGCCGAATTTCGGGAAAAAAACGCGGATGGACGCGCGGGAGATCTTCCTCCGTTCTTCAGCGGTGAGGCGGGTGGTCTGCTGCAGGCCCTTTTGCTCGGAGCGGTTCAGGAGAGCGAACAGGTTCTCTGTATTCACCCTCCTTCCGGCGATCATCTCCTCCAGGGACTGTTTGGCCGCGGTCACCTTGGGCCACGGGGTGTTCAGCAGGGCATTGCTGATCCCGTGGATCCCCTCAGGCAGCGGTTGCGTTCCGCCTCCGACACGCCCGCCGCTCCGGCCGTCTTCATCGCGGTTGCTGCAGTAAAAGAGTCCTGCTGGAGTTCCGAACACCAGATTGAACCCCTCGTAGGCGCTGCTGTTTTCGGTAATCTTCTTCCGGTACTTCCCGGGGGAAATATCCGAAGTGAGAAAATCCCCGACAAGGGTCCCCCGGGAGGGAGGCGCGGTCTCCGACCCGGCATGCGAATAGGATCTTTGCCGCCCCCCGGCATCTCCCCAGTAGTTCGTGAGGGCCGCGAACCTCCCGTTCCGGGTAACGCCCATCCAGGTCCCCCCGGCTTTCAGGTCTCTCCCGGCCAGGACCCGCGGCGCATCCGGCCACCAGCGGGCGGGTTCGGTAGGGCGGGCGTAGGCTTCATCGCGATTGGCGGCCACGATCAGCGGATACTCCGGATCAGCTTTCCATGCAATCAGCAGAATACACATATCTTATATTTTCCTATTTCATCGCACATGTTACAATGCCTGCAGAAAGAAAGGAAAAGGTACGCTATGAAAACATTCGATCTGCGAAGCGACACTGTCACCCTTCCATCAGGAGAGATGCGGAAGGCGATGGCCAAGGCCGAAGTCGGCGACGACGTGTATGGTGAAGATCCTACCGTCAACAAGCTCCAGGAACTGGCCTGTAAAATCACGGGCAAGCGAGATGCACTCTTCCTGCCTTCGGGTTCCATGGGGAACCTCATTCCTCTCTACCTGAACGGCGGACGGGGCAACGAAGTGCTCGCACAGAGGAACAGCCACATTCTGCACTATGAACTGGCTTCGAGCGCGGCGATAGCGGGAGTGCTGCCGGTCGCCGTAGAGGGCGAGCGCGGTATTCTGCGGCCCGAAGCTCTCGAGAAGCATCTCCGTCCAGAGGGATACCACATGCCCCGGGTCACCATGGTGGAGATGGAGAATACCCACAACCTCGAAGGAGGCACCTGTTACACCTACGACGAGATGAAGGCCGTCGCCGATTTCGCGAATAAAAACAATCTTCTTGTTCATCTGGACGGCGCCCGGCTGTTCAATGCAGCAGTCGCTACCGGTACATCCGTAAAAAAATTCTCTTCCCTGGCCGACACGATGACCTTCTGCCTTTCCAAAGGGCTGGGAGCCCCCGTGGGGGCCCTTCTCTGCGGTACCCCGAAGTTCATCGCTGAAGCCCGGAAAATCCGCAAGCTCCTGGGAGCCGGTATGCGTCAGGCGGGTATCCTTGCCGCCGCGGGAATCTACGCCCTCGAGCACAATGTGGAGCGCCTGCGGGAGGACCATGACAACGCCCGCCGAATTGCCGAGACTCTCAGTCACGTCGAGTGGGCCGAGGTCGATATGGAACGGGTGGAAACGAATATCGTCTATTTCGACACCGGCGGGACGCCCTCGATTCAGATTGTCGGTCAACTCAAGAAAAAAGGCATTCTCTGCAGCCCCTTCAACAATCACACCATCCGGATGGTAACCCATCTTGGTATCACTGCCGATGATACTGAACGCATCTGTTCGATCATGCGGGAACTGAAATTCGGAAAATAGGGGAGAAGATGCAACAGGCAAGGCCGGTATTAAGATGGCGGGCCGGGCCTTGCCTGACCGGCCCGGCCCTGGGGATTCTATGGCGATAATCGTAATCGGCGGCATCAATCAGGACATCAAAGCAGTTCCCCGCGCTGTTTTCCGACCGGGAACATCCAATCCCGGTACCGTGTGGATGGGCCCGGGAGGTGTCGGCCGGAATATCGCCCACACCCTTGCCCGCTGCGGTATCGAAGTCTCCCTCTGGAGCGTGATCGGGGACGATCCCGCCGGCAGAGAACTGCGGGAATCCACCAGGAAGGCGGGAGTCAACGTCGATGAACTCCTGACGGCGGCCGGCAGCAGGACCGGATCATACACCGCGATCCAGGACCGGGAGGGTGAACTGGTCGCCGCGGTTTCGGATATGCAGATCATGGAGCGTCTTGACCCCGATTACCTGGAAGAGCGAAAAGAGGCCCTGGCACTCGCTGAATGCCTCATAGCGGATACTAACCTGCCGGCGGCCAGCCTGCAGATGCTGGCGAGCATCGCTTCGGCTTCGGGGATCCCGCTTCTGATCGAGCCGGTATCGACGGCGAAGGCGGCGCGGCTGATAGACCTTCCCTTCAAGGCCGACTGGATTACTCCTAATACCGACGAACTGGAGGTACTCTGCGGTGTTTCTGCCGGAGAACTGGCTGCAGCGTTCGAAGAAGCCGCCGGTCACGGCCATGAGAGGAGGGGTAACTTTTACCCCGTGACCATTCCGGTCCCCTCCTTCACTACCCAGCCCTGCTGCGACAATATCC
>JBNGED010000050.1:0-9917 GCA_049975605.1 Sediminispirochaetaceae bacterium
GATGCATGCCGACCATATGGAAGACATCGCCGATGCCGGTCCCGGAGAGATTGCCGCCCTGTTCGGCATCGACTGTGCTTCCGGCGACACCTTTACCAGTGATGGTCTGAACTACACGATGACCAGTATGTATATCCCGAATCCGGTTATCTCTCTGGCGGTCACTCCCAAGGATAAAAAATCATCGGACAATATGAGCAAGGCCCTGAACAGGTTCACCAAGGAAGATCCGACATTTCAGACCTACGTGGATCCGGAATCCAATGAGACCATCATCAGGGGTATGGGAGAGCTGCATCTCGATGTCTACATCGAGAGGATGAAACGCGAATACAAGGCGGAGGTCGAGACCGGTATGCCCCAGGTGGCTTACCGTGAGACCATCAGTATCCCCGCTGACTACGATTACACGCACAAGAAGCAGACCGGCGGGTCCGGTCAGTACGGACGGGTCGTCGGAAGGATCGAACCCCTTGAAGAGGGCGACTACGAATTTTCCAATGAGATCAAGGGCGGTGCTATCCCAACGGAATACATTCCGGCCTGTGATGCAGGTTTCAAACGGGCTATGGAAAAAGGCGGCCTGATAGGATTCCCGGTGGTCGGCGTGAGGGTTGTACTGAACGACGGACAGTTCCATGCGGTTGACTCGTCGGAGATGGCCTTCCAGACGGCGGCTTTTACGGCTATGAGGGAAGTCTACAAAAAGGCCAAACCCGTTATTCTCGAACCGATCATGAAGGTCGCCGTCGAAGGACCGACGGAGTTCCAGGGGAACATCTTCGGCAGCCTGAACCAGAGACGCGGCATCATCGTGAGCACCGTTGAGGAAGGGGTCTTTTTCAACGTAGAAGCCGAGGTCCCCCTGAGCGAGATGTTCGGTTATTCAACCATTCTTCGGTCGCTCACCCAGGGTAAGGCTGAGTTCACCATGGAGTTCCTGAAGTACGCAAAGGTGCCGCAGAGTATATCCGAGGAACTCATCAAGGAATATGAAGAGAAGAAAAAACAGGAAGCCAGGAAATAGAATTTCGGATTCTGTATCTTTTTTTGTGGCAGAGTTGTTTTTGATGTAGTATTTAGGTATGAAAAGATCAATCAGGAGGATACATACATATGGTTAAATCAGAGCTCATAAAGAGAAGCCCCTTGCGGATTTTTGAAAAATCGATCCACGGTGGTGTCGACAAGGGGCAGATTGGGGTGCTGGCTTCAAAGAAGGGGGTGGGGAAAACCGCCTGTCTTACCCATATTGCCGTGGATAAGCTCTTTCAGGACCGGCGCGTGATTCACGTGTCGTTCGCGACTTCCGTTGAACACATAATCAACTGGTATGAAGATATTTTCAAAGAGATTGCTAAAAAGAGGAACCTTGAGAATGCAGTCGAGGTTCACGATGAGATAATAAAAAACCGCGTGATCATGAATTTCAACCAGGACCGGATCAGCATGGACCAGGTGATAAAAAGTCTGGAAGCGCTGATAAATGACGGCAATTTTCCGGCTGATGCAGTTATTTTCGATGGCTACAATATAACTGATGAGAGCAGAAGCGATCTCGAGACCATCAGGGAGTTCGCCCGGCGCTTGAAGCTGGAGATATGGTTCAGCCTGTCGCTGCAGGAGGAGCAGAAAGAACTATTAAATGAAAAAGACATTCCGATCATTCTCGAGAAGCTGATCGATAATGTCGATGTCTTAATCAACCTGCGCCACAGCGGCGATTATGTTCATCTGCAGGTTGCCAAGGACCACGAACTCATCGAGAACAGGGAAATAGCCCTCAGGCTCGATCCGAAGACCCTTCTGATTGCCGAGGAGTAGGCCTACCTGCTTCTCTGAACGCCTAACCGTGGACATCCCGGTTGCAGCGGACATTCCGAACAACGCGGCGACTGGGGTGTGCACACGCTTTGCCCGAATCTGACAAACAGTTCATTTATCTCGATCCAGTGCTTTTTCGGAAGTACCGTCTGCAGCGCTCTTTCGGTCTCTATTGGAGTTTTCGTATCTACCCAGCCCAGCCGGTTGGAGATGCGATGCACGTGAGTATCCACGCAGATGTAGGGCAGCTGGAAGCCGAGGCTCAGGGTCAGGTTCGCAGTTTTTAATCCGACCCCTGGGAGCTCCATCAGAGCTTCCTGTGATCGGGGGACCTCTCCGTTGTACGTTTCAAGCAGGATTTGAGAGATGGAACGGATATTCTGTGCCTTCACCCGGTAAAAACCGGCGGGATATATGAGTTCCTGTATCCGCTTCTCCGGCAGTTGTATCATCTCCCCGGGAGTCGCTGCGGCTTCGAAGAGGCGGCGGGCGGCAGCAGCGGTGACATTGTCCTTGGTTCGAAGGCTGAGGACGGTAGAGATGAGGATCTGGTAAGGGTCGCGGTCTATTCCGGCGATTTCCGAAACCGAAGGAATTTGGCTGTCCCGGACGCTTCTTTCAACCCGCCTGAAGATCTCCGCGAATGATAGAGATTTCATGCCTATACCCAGAGAGCAGGGTCGGGAGTTTCCAGCAGGACCACGGCGTAGGCTTCGATCGCCCGTCCCTCTCCGGTTGCATCGACATGTTCCTTGGTCTTTGCCTTGACCGAAACATTGTCGGGGGAGGTGAGCAGGAGCTCCGCGAGACGGGTAACGATCCGCGGAATGTAAGGAGCCAGCTTCGGCTGCTGCAGAACGATAGTGGAATCGAGATTAACCAGATGAAGGTCTGCTTCGTGGACCATTGAGATTGCTTTTTGAAGAAGTACTCCGCTGTCGGCGTCTTTCCATCTTGAATCCGTAGGGGGAAAGTGGGTCCCGATATCGCCCAGATGAGCGGCCCCGAAGAGTGCATCTATGACGGCGTGGATCAGTACGTCCCCGTCGGAATGCCCGCTTTCACCGAAAGGAGCCTCGACGTGGATGTTTCCGAGCATCAGTCTTCTTCCTTCAACCAGAGTGTGAAGGTCCCATCCGAAGCCGATCCGCATTATCTTTTCTCCTCTCCGGTTATTTCGAAATCAGCAGGGAACGTGATCTTCCTGTTCTCCCGGTCTCCATCTACCGTGTGAACGTCGCCGATATATCTTGAGTAGATCTCCGAATCGTCGATGTAAAACGTACCGTCCCGGTCTGCCTGGTAATGGGCCTGCAGGATATCATTGTATCCGAAGCCCTGCGGTGTCTGCGCACAGACTGTTTCCGCCCGTCGCAGATGAGCGGAGATTATGCCGTCGGAGCGAATCTGCTTCATCGCATCGGTTGAGGGAACGACTGGTATGCACGCACCGTACCGATCGGCGGCGGCGGCCACTTCTTCGATCGTGCTGGTACTGACCCAGGGCCGGGCACCGTCATGGATCAGGACGATCTTCGGATCACAGTCGACGGCTTCCAGACCGCAGAGTACACTGGCCTGTCTGGTGGATCCTCCTTCCGCGAGCTTTATAACTGACAGATGAGGATGCAGGTCCTTCGGGAGATCGGAGAGCAGGGAACTAACCCGATCGTGATCCCCCTTGGGTATGGTAATGATTATCTGAGAAAAAAGATCCGTATGGAGAAACGGAATGAGACAGTGAATGAGTACGGGGTGCCCGGAAATGGAACGATATTCCTTTTTCCCCCCGCTCCCCATTCGCCGGCTTGCGCCGGCGGCGGTAATAATCAGAGCTGCGGATGAACGGTGAACGGAATTATTCTGCTTCAAGACTGTTGAAGATCAGATCTTCCACATCTACCTTTTCCTTGTTGAGGGAAAAGGAAATTTCGTCCACCAGTATCTTCAGGGCGTTATCGAAGAGTTTCCGCTCCTGAATCGGCAATTCCTTTACCTTGCTGCGATGATATAGTGTTCGGACCACGGTGGCAATGTCGATGACGCTGCCGCTCTTGAGAAGGTCGAGATTCATCTGGTAACGCAGCTTCCAGTCCGCGGTAACCGGTTCATGCTGAAGAGAGATGTGATGGAGTGCCTTCTGGGACTCCTTCTTGGACACAATACTGCGGATACCAAGCTCTTCAGCTTTGTCGACCGGTACCATTACCGTCATATCGGATATCTCAAGGTATATGATATAGTACATTATATCATCTCCCTTGAACGGCTTCTTCTCAATCGAGGTGATCAGTCCTACCCCCTGCAGAGGGTAGACCACATGCTGTTTTACCTTGAATGTCGGCGAGGTTTTGGCTTGTGAAATGGATTCCATAAATACTATAATACCGCAAAATGGTAAAATA
Organism: Sediminispirochaetaceae bacterium; assembly: GCA_049975605.1. Taxonomy (GTDB): domain Bacteria; phylum Spirochaetota; class Spirochaetia; order DSM-16054; family Sediminispirochaetaceae; genus DSBN01. The sequence goes on from JBNGED010000050.1 coordinate 4,230, forward strand.
GTCAAAGGGCCTGGTTATCTCAGTGCTATATTTGGAGTTGTCATGAGTATATACGACAGACGCGCCGGTATCATTCTCCATCCGGTTTCCCTGCCTTCTCCGGACGGGATCGGCGATTTCGGTGCTTCCGCCTTCAATTTCATTGACTTTCTGCATGCCGCGGGGATGAGCATCTGGCAGATCCTGCCGCTGGGACCCACGGGTTACGGGGATTCCCCCTATACCTCCGTCTCATCCTTCGCCGGGAATCCGCTTTTTATATCACTGGAGGTACTGGCCGATGAGGGATTGTTGAGCGCGGGCGCTCTTGATGAACGGCCCGATTTTCCACTGGACAGGGTAGAGTATCCTCGGGTGTATGAGTGGAAGCTGCCGCTCATCCGTGATGCGGCGCGGAGCTTCATTGAAGGAAGGGCCGCGGATTCCCGGGATGATTACCGGCGTTTCTGCGAGGGGGAAGCGGATTGGCTGGACGATTATGCCCTCTTCGTAACTGCAAAGGACTACTACGATACCCGGGCACGGGAAAAAGGGGTTAAGAACTCCATGTGGAACCGTTTCTGGCCGAAAAAGCTTGCACTGCGGGATCCTGCCGAACTGGAAAGGTGCCGGGACCAGTGGGAGCGGGAGATCGAGGAGGAGAAGGTAATCCAGTACTTTTTTTCCCGCCAATGGGAGAGAGTTAAGAACTATGCCAAAGAACGCGGGATTTCCCTGTTCGGGGATATTCCAATCTTCGTCTCCGCGAACAGTGCGGATGTGTGGTCCCATCCGGAGCTGTTCCAGCTCGACGAAAAAAAACGGCTCACCGCTGTTGCCGGTGTGCCCCCGGATTACTTCAGCAGTACCGGACAGAGGTGGGGCAACCCTCTCTATAGATGGGAGGAGCATCGCCGCACCGGCTTCGCCTGGTGGATTTCCAGAATCAAGCGGGCCTTCGAACTGGCGGACATGGTGAGGATCGACCACTTCCGGGGACTGGAAGCGTGCTGGGAGATCCCCGCCTCCGAATCAACAGCTATCCACGGCGCCTGGGTAAAGGCACCCGGCAGAGAGCTGCTGCAGAAGCTCAGGGAAGAGCTGGGCGAGCTGCCCGTGGTGGCCGAGGACCTGGGAGTCATCACCCCCGAAGTCGAGGAGCTCCGAAAGGAGTTCCGGCTGCAGGGCATGAAGGTGCTGCAGTTCGCCTTCGAGACGGACGGTCACGGAGGGCTGAATCCGGACAATCTCTTCCTGCCGCATAACTACCGCAATGACTACGTCGTCTACACCGGGACCCATGACAACGACACCAGCCTCGGCTGGTTTCAGCAACTGGGACCGGATATGAAAAAACTCGTACTGGAATACCTCGGCAGCAGCGGTGACGATATTGTCAGGGACCTGATCCGGGCGGCCTTCATGTCTGTTGCCGGAACGGCTGTTCTTCCTCTTCAGGATGTGCTCAGGCTGAACAGCGACGCACGGATGAATACTCCGGGAACCGTCGGGACGAACTGGAACTGGCGGGTCCGTCCGGAGGCCCTGAACGGCGATGTGAGCGGAGAATTGAGGTGGTTCGCCCGCCTGTACGGGCGCCTGCCGGGATAGCGCAGGAGCACATGAAGTATCCGCAGTGATGCCTCCCGCGCAGTTCTTCCCCGCTAAGGTTCAAGACATGAAAGATACATCTGTCCGGTCCGGCCGTCGACCGGTGGATCGAAAACGACCCCGTCCGGAAGTGTTGGCTTGGAGAAGCCAATATATTTGAACGGATGTATATCCAGGGGATTGGGGAACCATCCGTCGATACTCTGCAGATCGATGATGTTGAAAGCGGGAGAATTCTTGATCGGCATCACGATTGCTCCCTGCAGCAGATGCTTCTCCGCCTCCGCCAGGGTGTCGTAGCGTTCACTTCCCCGCAGCCCCATCGACTCCTGAATCAGGGTATCGTAGTCATCGTCACGGAAGCTCGAGAGGTTGAGGCTGCTGTCGCTGGTCCACATCTGGAGAAACGTAAGGGGATCGGCAAAGTCACCGATCCAGGTGAGGGTCCCGATAGTAAAGGGGGTCTCCTTCAGTACATCGTAGTATTCGTGAAATCTGTACTGGGTGATTTCCGCCTCCACCTGCAGGTTGGTATTGATCGCATCCCGCATGAGCCGACCGATGCGCAGGGATTCCTCCCCTTCAGGCAGGGCGATCCGGATAGTCGGCAGCCCCTTTCCTTCGGGAACGCCTATCTCTTCCAGAAGCTGTAAAGCTTCTTCTATATTCTGTGACATAATGCCGTCCACCTCGGGATAGCTTCCAAAGGAGGGGACAAGTGAGTCAGAGGGCAGATACATGTATTCCCGGGAACGAATCTCATCCCATGGAAAAAGGAGGGCAATCGCCCGGCGGACACCGGGATCGGCGTACGGCGTTTCACCGGCGGAGAAAAAGAAGTAGCTGGTGGAGAAGAGGGGATTCACCACCACCGCGCTCTGATTCTGCAGATCGTCGATATTTATATTGCCGTCGACCCAGTGGGCCTTCCCCATATTGAACATGGTGGTGATCTCCTGGGGATCTTCCCGATAGACGAGTCGAAGACGGTCCAGAGTTACCTTTTCCCTGTCCCAGTAGAGCTGATTTTTCTTCATCAGCAGGTAGTCAGCTCCCTTCTCCGCGATGTAGAAGGCTCCGTTGCTGATGAGACTCTCAGGCTTCTCCGACGGAATGTTGTTCAGCATATCGGGGTGGAGAGGCGCGAAGCTGTGATGGCAGAGGACCTTGAGAAAATGGGCGGCCGGATGGGCGAGCTCGACCCTCAGGACCCTCTCCTCATCGGCGTAGATGCCGACATCCTTCCGGTCGGTTACGGCACCCGTCCTGAACTCCCGGGCGTTCTTCACCATATCGATGGAGGAAGCGTACTCCGCCTTCTGCTGAGGGTCGATCAGGGTCAGCCAGGTCTCCCTGAAATGATCGGCAAGAATAGGATCTCCGTTGGAATAGACCGCGTTTTCCCGGAGATAGAAGGTGTAGGTCAGCTTGTCCCGCGAGATCTCCCACCGTTCGGCAACTCCCGGAAGAGGTTCCAGAGTGAAGGGATGGTAAGTCACCAGACCTTCGAAGAGCGCCGTGTATACCTGCGCCTCCGTTGAGGTGAAGGTGTGTATCGGATCGAGACTGATCTCGGGAGGGGCGATGACATAGGAGAACTCGCTCTCTTCCGCCTGCGCATCTTCCTGTGCAGGGGCCTCGCCTTCCGGAGCATCAGATTCCGGAGCTTCAAGTTCTCGAGGGGCTTCAAGCTCCGGAGGGGCCTCTTCCTTCCGGTCTTCCTCTTCGGAATGAAGTTCCTGCTGCGGAAATGCATAAGCCGTGACAGTACTGAAGGAAAGCAATACGACGGCAAACAGCGCTATAAATGAAAAAAAATGTATATGTCCGTGTTTCATGTTTCTTCTCTCTTTCTCTAAGTGTAGACCATAGAATAGCGAACGTCCAGCTTCCGCCGTCAGGGGGTCAGGGCAGCTGAGCGCACAGCCATCCGGAAAACTCTTCAATCTGGGAAGAGTCCTGGGGGAGTTTTTCGGCAGTCTTCTCCAGAGTTTTCTTTACGTCTTTGCAGCTGTACGGGATGTCTTTGAGGTCTTCCATCAGCTGTTCAACCATCTCCGGGACCAGACTGTCGGAATATATCTTTGTACCGGTAATAATGCCGGCTCTGGTATCGATGAAGACTTCCATCCGTCCCCATTCGAAGCGTTCGGCCATATGGTGGGCGAAATCAGGGGTCTTCCCGAAGCGCCAGTTCCAGTCGCTCATCTGATCGAAGTAACTCTGAAGGTGAGGTATTGTCTTCAGCTTCTCATGGTCCAGGATCTCGGGTTCACATTTCTCTTCGTATGTTTGAAAAAACTCCTCGATAATTGCCTGACAGAGATTATCGTGGTTAATCTGCGAATTGAATTCGTTCAGGTTGGCAACCCTCGACTTTACCGACTTGATGCCCTTGGACTGGAGCTTCTTCTTGTCCGGAGTCAGGTAATTGGAAATCCTGGACAGATCGGCATTGATAAGCAGGGTTCCATGGTGAAAAGCACGGTCGCTGCTCAGTTTGAAAGCGCTGCCCGAAATTTTTTTCCCGTCCACCACGATGTCGTTCCGGCCGGAGGCGGCCGCATCGATCTGAAACCGCTTGAGGGCCCGTACAATGATATCAGTGTTCCGTTCCTTGCTGTAATTGCTTCGGCTGGACATGAAAGTGAAGTTGGTGTTCCCCAGGTCGTGAAAAACAGCTCCACCGCCGCTCTGACGGCGTGCCAGTTTGACCTTGTCTTCATCCATCTGCCTGATATCGCATTCAGCCCAGGGATTCTGATACCGACCGATTACTACCGTGTTGTCGTTTCTCCATAAAAAAAGAATGTGGTGATCGGGGTCCATTTCGCGGAAAATGTAATCTTCGGTAGCCAGATTGAACCATGGATCGTAGGTTTCGGAGATAAGGACTCGTATGGCAGACATGAAATGCTCCTTACGCTGTAGTTGAACGGTACGTTACAGTATTAGTAAGCAAGACAAGATGCTCTGTCAAGGTTCATTTCACGATTGGAATAGTGGAAAAACTGGCGTATACTGGTCGGCATGCCAAAATCATTGAATCTGTATAAGAAATCGAATAGTGTGCGGTTCGTGTGCTCCGGCTGTCTCCTTGCGGCGCTGTTCAGTCTGGGTTCGTTGCCGCTTGCAGGCGCCGATTCACTGCTCCTGCAGGATATTCCCATTTTCTACGGTGAGGAAGGGTTCCAGGACCGTCTCGACTCTCTCCCGTCGGGCCGCTCCGAGCCTCTGGGCCTTCTTCTTTCAGGCGGTTCCGCCCGGGCCTTCGCCCACATCGGCGTGCTGCGGGCCCTCGATGAAAGGGGACTGAGTCCCGATTTTATCGTCACCAATTCGATGGGCTCGATTGTCGGTATGCTGTATGCAGCGGGTTTAGCGCCCGATGATATCCTCAAACTGATAGAGAGGATCGAACTCTCGACTCTGTTCGAACCTGAACTTCCTGTACAGGGAGGAATCCTCAATCCTTCGATTTTCACTGAACTGGCGAAAGAGATTATCATCGAAGATGACATCCGGAATTTCCCTGTTCCCCTGATAGTTGTATGTGAAGACCTGAAGACGAAACGAACAATTCTCCTGGCGGAGGGTGAAGTGGGCGCGGTGCTTGCCGCTTCCTTTGCCCTCCCGGTCTATTTCAGGCCGGTAGAGCTGTTCGGCCACAGTCTCATTGACGGCGGTCTTTCAAATATCGCTCCGGTTGGTATTCCCCATATATTTACCGATCAGGTGATCGCATCGACGACTTTTTACAGGAAAGAGCTCGATCTCGACAATCCTCTTACGATTCTAAATGTCGCCATGGATATTACAAAGGCCCGGGCCGGGGTGAAGGAGTTAAAGGAATATAAGCCGGTATGGATCCGCTGCGATGTGGAGACTTTCTCTTTCATGGACTGGTCGGCTATGGATGAAATAGTTCAGAGAGGATATGTCTCGGCGTGCGAAGAGCTTGACCGGGAAGGTATTCGGAAAAATCTTGAAACGGGGTCTTTCGACTATCTCGATGCGGTACGCAGTGAAGCGAGGCTCCGGGCGCAAAGAGGCTGCCGGGAATATGGGACACTTCCCAGGCGGACCGACCGCTTGTCA
>JBNGED010000051.1:0-1102 GCA_049975605.1 Sediminispirochaetaceae bacterium
AGTGCCGTGCCGAGGCAGATAATACTGATAAAAAAACGCATCCGCCGCATCAGAATTCTATCCTCGCCGAGATGATATCCAGGAATTCATAACCAGGCACATCCCCGGCCGGGTCGCTGGCAGTACCGGATCCGGTTATCACAGTGACTGTATCTCCCTCATCAACCGTTGGTGGTAAGTTATCAATCGCATATTCAGAGTAGAATTGCGATTTCGCCGTGGGACTGATATCAATGAAATATTCCTCCATATAAGGACCGCCGGTCTCGAAGAGGAGGTCATCTCCGTTGAGTTGAGCGATATACTCAGCTACCGGAATTGAGCTGAAATTGTATGTGGAATATCCGTTCGCGGCCTGTTCGAGAGTTACTGTTACGTCAGCCGGAGTCACCGAGCGTAGATGTCGGAATGCTATATCTACATCGTATCCGCTCGCGTCTCCCGTTCCGATATCGTCATCGAGATCGATGCGGACGCCGAACTTGACTTCGACATCTCCCGAAGTAACACCGCCAGTCCTGTTTATGGTAAAGGATTGAGAAGTATCCGCCAGGGTAAGCTGTATGAGCACTTCGCCGAGCAGACCGTGCGATGTATCGTTAAAGGGCGCACGGATATACTCATATAAATTGCACGTAGTGTATGTGAGTAGTATGGCGATGGAAAGGAGGAGCATTCGCAGAGCTGCTCCTCGTGACGGTGCAATCACGTGAACCTCGCACGCGACCTGTACGGCGCGGGAAGTGGGACTGTGATGTCGTGCAGCGTCAACCCCAGATCGGTTTTATCTAATTTTACGCGTGCTTGTTCCGATCAGTCAAGTTAAAATTATATACGCCTACTAAAATATTATATTATATGTATATATATTAGTGAAATTTAAGGTATTTGTAGGCAGGAAGCGGTCTCTTGACGGTCTCTTCATTTGACCACTCGAACATGATAGCTCGTGGTATACTGCATGTATGAAAGAATTCAGAAGCCTGATGAGGCTATGGATTTTTATCTTTAGAGAATCCGCGATTTTCTATAGCATTATACTGGTTCTGCTTGTAATTTCATGCAATGAAGACGACGGTTCCGCCTCTTCCCGATCAGGCCG
>JBNGED010000051.1:1112-9850 GCA_049975605.1 Sediminispirochaetaceae bacterium
ATCATACACCTGAAGTTCTCACGACGGATGAAATGCACCATAATCCCGAGCGCTACATCACCGTCGGCGCCGAAGGCCGCGATGCGCGTACCATTAAGGAAGCTATCCAACTCATCGGTCCGGAAAAAAAAGAGATCGTGCTGATGGATGCCTTCCACACGGAGGAGGGGATCGTCGTCGACCGTGACATCGTTCTTCACGGTCTCGGTTCGGAAGCGACGGTCCTGCAGGCGGCCGGCAGCCCGGAAGAAGCCGAAAACCGGGTGCTGCAGGTCGAAGAGGGAGCGACAGTCGTCATCAGGAACCTCACCATCCGGCACGGAAATGCCCCGGGACCCTACCGCAGCGGCGCGGGTATCCGGAACTGCGGCACGCTCACCCTCGAGTACTGTGATATTCGCGACAACCGGGCGGTCTACGGAGCGGGGATCTTCAACGATGGAACCCTGTACCTGCGGTTCTGCACGGCAGCCGGCAACCGGACCCTCCCGATGACAATGAAGGAGAAGACGGACGCCACCGGCTGCACCGGCAGCGGCGGGGGAATTAAGAACGATCCGGGTGCGTATCTGGAACTCGATTCGTGCACTATCAGCGGGAATACTTCGCTCCGCAAGGGCGGCGGACTGTTCGTCGCCTGCGAATCTATGGCGAAATTGACGAACTGTACGGTCAGCGGGAACGCAAGCAGACAGCCCGGGGGCGGCATCCATGTCCGGGGCGACCTGGAGCTGATCCACTGCACTATAGCGAATAACAGTTCCAACAGCGGCTGCGGCGGGCTCTACAACCTCGGACGCCTGGACATGAGCGGCTGTCTGCTTGCTTCCAATACGCCCGGGGATTTCACAACAGGTACGGGAGGCGGTATCTACGGCCGGGGAGAGTTCGGCGCTTGTGACTATAACTTCGTCGCCGACGGCAGTCTGGGGGGCGCCCCCGGCGGCGATCCGGGACTCGGTCCGCTCACTGACAACGGAGGGCCCGCAATGACGCACGCCCTGAAGCGCCGCAGCCCGGCACGGAACATTATTCCTCCCGATGAAGTCGAGGTACATACCGACCAGCGGGGCAGGCTCCGGGGTGAAGACCGCGACAGAGCAGCAGACCTGGGGGCATATGAACGATAGCGGCCCGGGGGAATTCCGCAGCTCAATAGCAGTTAGCAGTACGATTTAACTTGTGAAGCCGGTGTTCATGCTGTACAATTCACATCCGGAATATACATGCTCAAACTGATCGACAAGCCCTTTCTCTGGTATCCTCCCAGGCCTCATCCGATCATTTCTCCTGTCGGCAGGCTCTACAATAAATATGTCTATCTGCCGGGAAAGTCCCACCTCATCAAGGAGTTTCACTGTTCAGGGCGGGAAAAAATCAGGGAACTCCGGGCGGACCGGCGGAACCGGTTCCTCTTTCTCGCCAATCACCCCTCGCACAGCGACCCGCAGATCATCATGGAGTCCCTGCGCGGGATGGGGATATCCTCCCATTATCTTACCTCCTACGATCTGTTTTACAGGAGGACCCCCTTCGAACGGTGGGCGATGCAGAAGTCAGGGGCATTCTCGATCGACCGTGAATCCTTCAATGCCAGGCCCTTCAACGTGGCGGCCGGGATCGTCAGGGATGGCAAACATGCTCTGACAATTTTTCCCGAAGGCAGGCCGTATCTTCAGAACGACCTGGTGACGCCGTTTATGAGCGGCGCGGTCTACATCGGACTTGCGGCGCAGAAAGCGCTTCTGGGAACGGACAAGAAGGTTTTTCTCGTACCGACGGCTGTCAAGCTGACCCACACGGAGGACTGTCTCAGCCTGCTCATGCGGATGCTTCTCAGGCTGGCCGATGATATCGGCTATAACCCGGGCCGGACAGACGATCCTGTAGCTCTGGCTGAAAATACGGCGATTGCGCTCATGCAGCGGGCTCTGAAGTCTTTCGGGTACCCCATGGTGGAGGAGGGCAGTCTGGAGACCATGCGCGACCAGGCCGCGGAAATAATCATCCGGGACCTGGAGACCCGGACCGGATGGGCGAACGGTGAAGAGAAGGATCCGTGGAAACGGGTGCTGGCCATCCGTTCCGGAATTCACCGAATCCTGCTGGATCCGGACAGGAATCTCCCGCTCGTTCCCGCCGCAGGACAATGGGCGCGCAGGGCCCTCACGGCGATGAAAATCATCAGTTACCCGGTCAACTACCTCAGGGAGAATCCCACTCTCGACAGGTTCGGTGAAGTGGTGGAGAGACTCCTGGAGGACCGTCAGTCGGTCGCCATCCCTCCGTACAGCGGCAGGGCGGTCTTCACGAGGTTCGGCAATCCCGTGGACCTTTCGGCACTAATGAGCGGCAGTCAGGTGAAGCGGAATCAACTGAAGCAGGAACTCAGCGATACAATCCGGACCGAAATTCAGGTTCTCATCGATTCAATAAACGCGGAAAACGCCTATCCCGGGGCTGCATACATCACGGAGGTGTAAGCAACGCGGCTTGTGAGCAGTATACCTACCTGGCCGGGTAATCCATCAGGTCCGCGTTCGCCCGGCCGACAACTTCATATACGGAAGGCATGCGAATAGCGTCAACAAACCAGTGTACAAGCAGTCCGATTCCCAGAACCATCGAAACGTTACCTGCAAGGAAGACGGTCTGTCCTTCAGAAGACCACTCATTAAAAGACGTCCCCTCCTCTTCGTACCCCGCCGTAAAAACCAGGGCGGCTAGGGGAATCACATCGACGCATACGATCGACCAAAAAAGTTCCCTATTGGAGCGTTTGACCCGGTATTCGTAGTTCTCCAGAGTATCGATGGTTTCAGCCGACAGCCGCGGGTCTTCCTGCAGGTCCCTGACGAGCTCGAGGTTATACTGCCAGAACGCATCCCGGTATGTTCTCCCACTGTATGTGAAGATAAAGGCTTTCTCAGAAGTAATGGGCAGGGAGCGCGCCGGCTGCGGCCATGTCATGTCCGCGAGGATCTCCCCGGCCAGCCTGCGGGCTTCCGGCGCCGTGTCGTGGGTTCCGTGTATCCTGACCAGGACGCCGGTCCCGTTCGCAAGGTAGAATTCCAGGCGGGTTTTCAGGATCTGTTTTTCACCTCTGAGCTCGCCATGGCAGGTGAACTCCCGGGCGTATCCGTGAATTTCCAGGTCGGTGAGAAGTTTCTCCCGGGGCGAACTTCTCTCGATGTCGGAGGCTGTTTCCCTATAGAATCCGTTGACAACCCGGTTAAAAGCGGCCTCGAGCGTATCCTGCACATGGATGAGCGAAACGATGATTCCGATCTGATCTTCCGGATGGTAATAACTTATCGCTTGAGATGGGCCTAAATAGAACCTGGCATAGCCGTACGGGATCACTGTCTCCATGTCCAGCTCCGCATGCCGGGGAAAAACAGTACCGGTCGGCAGGTGACGGAAACCCTTTTCTTCTTCAACCATGTCATAGCTCTGGGCCTGAAGGCCATGTATACTGAAGAACAGAAGAAAAAGCAGAACAAGCGGATTTTTCACTGTATTCTACCCCTCAGGATGCAGGACCAATGTAGGACTGCAGCCCTCCTCCGCCTCTTCACGTGTCCAGTTGGTCGGATGATATTCGGCGTGACTCCAGGGTTCGATGAAGTCGTCGTAGTGCCGATGCTTCGCGTGACCGCTCTGTCCGGGAGTATGGATCAGCAGGCTGTTGCTCAGATCGTTGAGATCCGTTATCTGCCGGTGAGTGGTTGTGTGAACGACGGCGAAGGGTTCTCCGTTCCTCCAGCTGGTGTGGAAGACCGTAAGCGTTCCTCCCGGGACGGGGACCGGACCGAGGTTGAAGAGCTTCTCGATCTGTTTTTTCCCTGATTCTCCCAGGGTGGGTTCCCGGAACTCGATGGTGTGCAGGTCTTTCCACTCCCATTTTTCGATATCATCGCCGATCAGCTCGATCCCCATACGGAGACCGGCGCGAAGCCCCTTCACCAGTATGATATCCCGGGTTTCTCTTACATCGAGTGTACGTATGTCGTCCCACCAGGGATTATCCGGTTCCTGCATAAGCAGGTAGCAGGCTCCCTCGAAGCGTCTGTTCGAAGCTCTATCCCAGCGCTGGTATGGAAACTGGTCCTTGAAGGTCGCTTCGGTGAGGGCGACGAAAAAGAGTCCGTACACCGCGGCGCCCGCACTCTCCATCTCCATGTTGTTGTCCCATTCCAGAAGTATCCGGCGGGCTTCCTCCACCATCCCGTCGATTTTTTCCTCGGTCTTCTCCCGCTCCTTCTGTTCCTTCTTGTCGAGAGCTTCCTTCGGTTCCAGTATAGCCGGCTCATCCGGCGCGCTCAGATCGAGTTCCGCCAGGTAGGGAATGATCTCGGAAGCTGTCCTGTCGAACACATCGGACTGTATTCTCACCGCGTCTTCCATAGAGATGCCGTCGGTCTCCTGTTCTATGAGATCGGCAATCCGGCGGGCGCGGTATCCGTTGACCCATGTCGTTCCCAGATCGTAGGGGAAATCGAACGGGACCGCCGGGTTGTTGCAGGCCACGATGTAGTCTTTTTCAGGATTCAGTACCGAGGGTAAATCCTCAAACGGTACGAAACCGGTCCACTCGTATTGATCGTTCCAACCGGGAACGGGGATTCTCCCCTCGCCGGTCCGGCGTATCGGAATGCTTCCTACTATCTGATAACCGATGTTCCCCTCAGTGTCCGCGAAGATGAAGTTGAGTATGGGGCCCCTCGTAAGTGAAAGGGCGTATCTGAAATCATCTACGCTTGCGGCTGTCTGCAGCCGGTATACAGTTCCCCAGAACCGGTCGGGTTCGAGGGCTGTCCATCTGAGCGCAGCGGCATTCAACTCAAGGTTGTCCGGGAATTCGAGCTCCGGTGAATACCCGAAGGTCTCCATCACCTTGTATCCGCCCCGGTCGGAGATAATAGGACCGTGCCGGGTTTGTCTGACGATGTGAACGAAGGGCTCTTCCTGTCCCTGAATATCGATCCGCTCATGGATGAGATCCATCTCCTCCCATCTGCCGTTTACCTCGTACTGGTTGGGCTTTTCCGGATTGATCTTTTCCACGAAGAGATCCTGGATGTCGTCTCCGAAGTCGGACACCCCCCATGCCATGCGGTCGTTGTGACCGATCAGGACTCCTGGATGTCCCGGAGAGGAAATGCCGCGGGCCTGAATGCCGCCGCGGTCCGATCCTACGGATTGCCCCGATTCATCGACGATATGCAGCCCGATTTCGTACCAGATCGACGGCATCTGCACGCCGAGGTGGGTATCGTTCGCGAGAATCGGCTTCCCCGTCACAGAGAGATCGCCGGATACGACCCAGGAATTGGTGCCTTCGCTTCTGCTTCCAGTTGCTGTACGAATCCAGCGGGCAAACCGAACGTCCACGGCTGTATCTTCCGGCGCAGGGTTTTCCGCCGATTCCCGGCCGAGTTCTTCGTCCGAAATAATGAAGGGCATCTCATCGCGGTAGGGCGGGTAGTAATACTCGGTGCCGCCAAGACCTGCAGTTCGAAGGAGATCCAGCAGGAAGCGCTCCGTCTCGAGATTGGAGGACATCGACCAGGAGAGTATCTTTCCCCAGGTGAGGGAATGAACGGGTTCCCATTCCTCGACTTCGAACTCGGTTCCGCTCAGATTAAGCAGCGCGTACTCCAGACTGATTTTCCCCGGCTTTCGGTCGCGAATGTACGCATTGATTCCGGCGACGTACGAGTCGAGAGTTCGGCGTTCGTTCTCATCCAGACGCTGGTATTCAACAGCCGCAACTCTTTCGAAGCCCAGGGTCCGCATGAAAATATCGGTCTCAAGGGTTGCTTCACCGAACAGCTCGGACAGCCTGCCGCCCGCTACTCTTCGCTGGAATTCCATCTGCCAGAACCGGTCCTGTGCATGAACGTATCCCTGGGCGAAGTAGAGATCCTCAATGTTATGCGCATAGATATGCGGCACGCCGTAGGAGTCTCTAACGATTTCAACCGGGGCTTCAATTCCCTCAACGCTTACTGAACCGCGCACTTTCGGGAATGCCCTGCGCGACAGGATAAGGCAGCCGGTCGACAGGAAAGAGAAAACGAACAACAGAGTGATGAATCCGGCCGTACTTTTAATTAAATTTTTTCCCATGGGTTACCTCCTCGGGTCTGCTGGCCGCTTCGCGGACGCAGGGGCGGGGGCTCATGTCTAAGAAATAGTCAGGAGTCCCAAACCGAGGGCCATCATGGACGTGAAACACAGATAGGAGCATCAGCAGACATATTTATCTGCACTGCCTGATGCCGGACATTGAAGTGTTTTGCAGCGCGGTGCCGGCCTTGACTGCTCGGCCGGTACTGAAATTGTTGCATGAGTCGTGTGCAAATGCAAGCGGACAAAAGGTAAAAAACGATAATTTACTATTATTCTCTGGTATTAGGTTGCCGTTCAGGTAAAATTTTGATTTTACCTGAGAAGTCTGGTATACTATACAGACCTGCCAATAGTATCCCGCCTCATTGTGTAATCCATTCTTTGAACGCCTTTCAAAGGAGGTTACCATGAAAAAAATAGTATCAGCTTTCATTCTCGGCTTCTGTACCGCCGTACTCCTGTGGGCCGGCGGCCAGGAGGAGGCCGCAGCGTCCGCCGTCAGGGGGAAGTACCTGGCCGGTCAGGGGATCATCGTTCCGGCCGATGAAGTGCACATCAATTCCTATATCGCCAGCATCGACTATCACTACCCCGAACCTGAAGATGCCCTGGGCGTGTATCTCTATTCGGGGAACCGGCAGTTGTCGACCAATGGGCAGGAGGAAGTCATTCACATCGGCATTCAGGCGGCCAAGCTCGATTTCGAGGACCTGCCGCCGATGAACCTGGCCTTCGTGATCGACAAGAGCGGTTCCATGGCCGGGGCCGACAAGATGGAGTGGGTCAAGGACGCCTTTTATATTTTTATTGAAAAAGTGCGGGACATCGACTTCGTATCGCTGGTGGTATTCGACAGCGAAGCGAGTGTTGTGTACCCGTCCACGCAGATGAAATCGAGGGACCGCCGTCTGGAGTTCAAACAAGCCGTACAGAAAGTCCAACCCAACGGCGGCACCAACCTCCGGGCCGGCCTCGAGCTCGGCTACCAGCAGGTGATGGCCAACTACCGTTCCGAATACACCAACCGGGTCCTCTTCCTCACCGACGGGGTTGGGGACTCCGTCGGTATCCTGGATATGGCCGGGACATACAAGGAGTTGGGCATCAACGTCTCGACCATTGGCGTGGGGACCGACTTCGACCTGAACCTGATGGTAGAGCTTGCCAAACGGGGCGGCGGAAGCTCCCGCTTTATCTCCGACCGGGAGGAGATGGAGGAGACCTTCGGGAGCGAACTGGACCGGATGATCGTTCCGGGGGCAAGGGACCTCAAAATGAAGCTGGAACTCATGCAGCCCGTGGAGGTCCTGGGGACCTGGGGCTACAACAACCGGATCCAGGGCAGCACTATTCACTACTCTCAGGACACTCTGCATCACCGGGACTACGAGACGATCCTGGCCCACATCCGGCTCGCGGAGGGAATAGAGCCGGGGAAGAGGGCGCTGGCCAGGTTCTCCATCGAGTACGAAGACCTGGAGGGGAAAAAACACCTGATCGGACCGAAGGTTCTCGAGACGGAATTCGTGGAGGATGAACATCCGGTAAGCGGGTACTCGAATGGAATGGTGCTGCAGTCGGGTACCATGATGCGTTTCGCCAGGAGCCTTCGAACCATAGGGGATCTGTATTACTCCTGCAAGCCTGAAATGAGCCGCATAAATGAAATGAAGGACAAACTGTGGCAGATGGAAGGCGGCGGCGGGTCCTACGAAGAGATCACCAGCCCCGAAATCCGTCAGCTGGAGGAATCGGTGGCATCCAAAATGCAGCGCGCCGTGAATCTCACGGCGGATATGAAGAAGGAGCTCGCCAACACGAAGATGCGGCTGGACAACGAGGGCTTCGATGATGAGATCGGTATACTGGAGAACTACATCAGGATCCTCGGTCAGGAGCTGGAGTGGGAGCAGCCGCGGGTCCAGGATGTGCTCTACGATCAGGAGATCCGGCCGAAGGTACCGGAACGATCTCTGGATGAGCACCTTAAAAACCTGTTCCTCGAGATGACCTACGACCTGAAGCTCAAGGATGAAGGAGTAGTCGCGATTTCAGGCTTTACCGACAGAGAGGGAAGAGAGGGCGGTCTGATGGATCTCCTCAACGAGATGGCCGTCACAGAGATCGGGAGGATCGATACCCTGACCCTGGTCGAGCGGAAGCGGCTGAACGATGTTCTTGAAGAGCAGCGGATGTCGCTGTCCGGATTGACCGACACCTCCGCGGCGATCGAGATCGGCAAGCTCCTTTCGGCCAACTACCTCGTCACCGGTTCGGTGATCGAGATGGCCGGCTCCGTGGTCATATTCGGACGAATTATAAATGTAGAATCCGGGGAGATCGAATCGGTGGCACAGGTGATCGTTCCCAAGAGCCGGGACATTCAGCAGCTGCTCTAAAAGCGGATGAATTCAATGATGTCTCCGGGCGAGGACAGCATCGCCGCAGGGGACAGCTACCTGGTGAAGGACCGCCGGATCCTGCTCGGGGTGGGATTACTTCTGACTCCGCGAAAAAGCGTTCTTAATATCAGATGAGCTTTTTGCGGACTATACCGGTAATCACCTCGCCGAACAGTACGACCAGAATGATTGATACCAGAA
>JBNGED010000052.1:0-9806 GCA_049975605.1 Sediminispirochaetaceae bacterium
GTATATTTGTCTGGATTTCGGACATCTGTGGCTATCATCAATTGTTCACGGCTTCGATTTCCTGAAGGCCGTCGAGATCATCATCGGTACCGGGAGAGTGGTTACCACGCACATTCATGACAACTACTCCACATCGGAGGACGTGCACAGCCTCGAAGATGAACATCACGGCATCGGCAAAGGTAATATTCCCTTCGATGGTGTTGTCGATGCGTTATCCCGCGGCAAGGTCGAGAGGTGGATTATCGAAGCGCAGGGAGATCCCATCGAAAGTCTCCTTTATCTTTCACGCTGCCGTTCTTCAGTATCGTGAATGATCGCAGTGATTTCCCGATATCCGTCAAAGCGTCCTTCTATCAGCATAACGCCGATAATCCGTTCCGCTCTATCGGTAAAAAAGGCCAATTCAGCGGCGGTGTATGTCCATGAATCCTGTTCATCTGGAAGCTTTCCCTCATTCAGAGCTGTCTCCAGGCGGGCAAAGTCGTTATCATCCTTGATCCGGAAGAACCTGGTTCCCGCCTGCTGTGCATACTTGAGATCCCGATTCGAATCCGCTACGAAGAGCAGATCAGGGTACCCCAATCTGCGGATGCTAAGAAGCAGCTCCGCCTTGTCCGCTCCTCCCCGGCTATTGCCTCCGCAGATCCCGCGGAACAGCGTCTCATCGAAGGAGTGGCGCTCCAGATCCCCGCGGATCAGGTCTTCCGTTACTCCCGATGCAATGTAGAGATCGTAATCCAAGGCTGCCGACTCGAGGAAGCGATGTACTGAAGGAAAGGGCTTCCAGTACAGTTCTGCGGCGGTATTGTTCAGACCTGAATAAATCCGGTTGTAGTCAGCTTTCAGGGCGGGATATACGATTTTTACATCTTCCGGAAAAAGATCAAGGTCATGCTCTTCAACTGCAGACGTATTCCCGTTTATGAGCGAGTTCGCCAGTGCGGACAGCTGCTGAAACCTCGGCGCACCGGGATATCGAATGTAAGCTGCCAGCATCTTCGCAACGTCGAGGGCCGGTTTTTCGCGGTGCAGATACCGGGCGAGGCCGTTCAGCGCGAAAGCCGACCATACGGCGCACATGATGTGAATACCCTTGTCGAGACCGCTGTCTATCAATGTCCCGTCGAAGTCAAAGACGATGGCTGGCGTGCCGGTCCGCAGTCCGCTCATTTCATGAATGCTCCAGCAGGCTCGAAGATTCAGCATCCAGGAAGAGTGTGCAATGGGGATGATTCCGCAGTATGGTTGCCGGATACTCGGGGCTCACCTCTTTTTCCATGGTGAGCTGTACCGCCCGGGCTTTGCGCCTCTCGGGAACGGTGCAGATGATGATCTTGCTCTTCATTATCTGCCGTACGCTCATGCTGACGGCCCTCTCCGGAACGTCTTCGATCGAGGCGAACCAGCCTTCGCCCATCTGCTGCCTTCGGCAGGCCTCGTCGAGGGTGACGATGATGTAGGGTTTTTCCGTATCGAAATCCGCGGGAGGATCATTGAAGGCGATATGGGCATTTTCTCCGATACCAATGAATGCCGCATCTATGGTGTACCGCGAGATGATCCTGCCGAGTCTATCACACTCCCGCTCGACATCATCGGCATCGCCGTTCACGTAGATGAAATCCTTCAGCGGTCCGACTCTGTCGGTAAATTTTTCCTTGAGGTATTTCCTGAAACTTGCCGGATGCCGATCGGAGATACCAACATACTCATCCAGGTGAAAACAGGTGACCTTCGACCAGTCGATGTCTTTGAAGGATGTGAGATTCTCGATCATCTTCAGCTGGCTGTTGCCGGTAGCCAGGATGACTGCGGCTTCGCCCTTCTGCCGGATGGCATCCTTTATCGCTTCAGCGCCCCGGCGTGCCGCCTCCTGTCCCGACTCTTCAGTTGTATCGAAAATTTTAACGTCCATACGCCACCTCATATTTAATAACACTCGATGTTATTATAAAGCAATACCGGGACGCGTCAAGTGAGGCAGAGCCAATCGGTTTCACCTGAATATCAAGCATATCAGAAATACAGCTGCAGACACGCTTGAAAACCTCCCTTCTATCTGGTCCACCCCTCTTGGCTGGTTCAAGGTATTCACTCTATACTGTTATGAGGTTTACATATGGCAGACAATACACTTTTACAGTTAACCGAACAGACCTGGCTTCTTCCCGGGCCGACGAATATCGGGATGGTGGTGAGGGACGGCGAAGTCTTCCTGATCGACAGCGGGAACGACAAAGACGCTGGACGGCGGATCCGGAAGGTCCTGGATGAAAAGGGCTGGCGCCTCAAGGCCATCATCAATACCCACTCCAACGCCGATCACATCGGGGCCAACGACTACCTGCAGCGCCTGACCGGCTGCGAGATCTGGGCGACCCCGGCCGAACGGGCCTTCATCGAGTACCCGAAGTTCGAGCCGGCCTTTCTCTGGGGGAGCTTCCCGGTGAAGGAGCTCAACTCCAAATTTTTCGAAGCCAAGCCCTCCAGGGTGACGAACCTGATCGAGGCGGATACCGATACGATCGCCGGGGACCTGGAGGTCGTGCAGCTGCCCGGGCACTTCTTCGGCATGATCGGGATTCTGACCCCCGACAGAGTGTTCTTCCTGGGGGACTGCATGTTCGGGGAAAAGGTCCTGGCAAAGTACAAGATCCCCTTCATCTACGACGTCGCCGGGTACCGGGAGACCATCGGGAAGGTGCAAAAAATAGATGCCGATCACTACATCGTCAGCCACGGCGATCCGCAGACCGATATAGGAGCGACGGCGGAGGCCAACCTGGCCCTCGTGGATGCGGTCGAGACCTTCTTATTGAATACGCTGGAACGGGAGATGACCGACGGGGAGGCCGTGAAAGCGGTCTGCGACCACTTCGGGATACAACTGGATTACGGCCAGTACGCCCTTGTCGGGACCACGGTGCGTTCCTTCCTCTCCTATCTGTACAACACATCGAAGCTGAGCTACGAGTTCAGGGAGAATCGGCTGTACTGGAAGGCGGTATGAGATGCAGATGGCCGGGTGAGGATTTACATATCCCGCGGCGATCGTGCGGGACCGGGGTCTTCCCTCAGTCAAGCTCGTATGCGCCGATGGACCAGAGAACCGTGCGGGTGTTCCCGTCGGCATCATGCTGGAACTCGGCCGAGAGATCGATGCCGTCCATTGGATTGGAGGTAATATGATAATCATCGCCGGCGGGATCGGTGAATAACGGAACGGTACCCGCGTCGTTTCCCGAGGCTGTCCCGGCGCCGGCACTGGTATCTATATATTCTTCCATATCAGGTATCGAAGTTATCTCGATCTCGTCCTCCGCTCTGAGAAGGGGATCGGCGGTATGAAAGAACTCGTTGTTTTTAAGCGAGGAAAAGCTTGGGGATCCCGATGTACTTTCATAGATACCCCTGCAGTCGGAGCCCGCTCCCAGGATGTTGTTTTCGAAGCGGAGGGTCGACGCCGATAAAAAAACGACGCTGTCACTGAGACCGGTCCCGGAGAGATACATCGTATTGTTGAGAATATCGAGGTCCGCATTCTGGGTTGCGTGGAGGATGATGCAGGTACCGCTTCCGCTCTCCGCCGCCATGACGTTGTTGCGGATGACGGCCTCCGAGGCGATGGCGGCGACTGCCCAGGAGTTGCCGGTCACCGATCCGACGAAGATTCGGTTCGAGTCTATGAGGGCATCGTCCGAGCTCAGCAGGAGGCCGACCGACGTGTCCCAAACCGGCCGCAGATCGATGGTATTGCCCCGTATGACCGGAGCGGCGCCTTCACACTCGATAGCGCACAGTTCGTTCACAGCGGCGGCTTCGATCACCAGGTCCTGTACCGCGGTACTCCGCCTGCATCCCGGGTCGAAGCTGATGACTGGATCGTGCTGCCCGTAGATCCCGGTCTCGCAGGTCTCAGGGTCATGATCCCACAGGGGATAGGAGTATCCTCCCCGCAGTGATACCCCGGGCGTCAGTCTGAGCGTGGATCCCGGATGATAGGTTCCGGCAGCAACCCGCACTTCCAGGGTATCCGCGCTTCCCTTCGAGATGAGCTCGGCGGCCAGTTCGAGGGCCGGTCCGATATCATTGTAGGGCTCGGAGGGGCTGCCGAACTCCTCGCCGCTGTGTGTTCGGGAGACATACACCGCCTGCCGGGAGAGAATCTGATCGAGCGCTTCCGACTGGTCGAGGAGGAGGTCTTTCAGGGGAAAAACGCAGCCTGAGGAGTATAGCATACCGAACACGGCGGCAAGAACGCCGGCTGAAAAGGTTGATAACGCGAGTCGGCTTCGGGATCCGAGGCGGGATCGGAGACGGCTTTTTTCTAGAGCGGCCCCGCGGAGGATTCTCATTCCACCCACAGCACCTCCTCCGCCCGCACGGATGCCCGTGACGGTCCGATCTCCTCGACGGTGCGCACGATGAGGTAGGAGTTCTCAGCCGCGGCAATAGGATCAAGCTCTTCGAGCTTTTCGTAGGCCTGAGCACAGGTGTCGTATTCGCCCAGTCTGAATCGCGCCATGGATATGCCGAGGACCGCCGCCGGTTCTTCAGGGTGGTTTACATGGTAGGATTCGAACAGATCGAGTGCGTCCCGGTAGTCGCCGATAAGGAGGAGAATATTGGCCAGATTTACCATGGCCGGTTCGTAGTATGCTTCATAGACTGCGGATTGAAATGCTTCCAGGGCTTCTTCGAGCTGCCCGTAGCGTGCGTAGAGGATGCCGAGGCGGTTGTACACCCGTCCGGCTTTGGATGCACCCTGATCGATCCGGGCGATGAGGTCCCGGGCAATCGGTTCCATTTCGCTCCGTACGATTCCGGCGCGCATCTGCTCGATTGTATGTAAAAAATCATCGGGATCTATATCCGGAGCTTCACTGCCGATGGTAGGCAGGGCGACCGGCGGATAGGTGCTCCAGCCCTCCCTGACTCTGATAAAACCGGCCTGTCCGGCTGCGGCGGCCTTCCTGTACTGGTCGGCGGCGCTCCTCCAGGATTTAATAATATCATCGGTGATGGTCGTTTCCACCGGCAGCCAGGTCTCTCCTTCAATGTTCAGGAGATCGGCCCGGGAGGCGAACTGCCTGACCGCACCCTGATACTTCATATCCAGGGATACAGCGGCAAAAATGTGGCCCGGAACCGTCACCAGGGCCGTTTCGATGCCCACCGATTCAAGCAGAGCGCAGTACAGCACCGCCAGGTCGTCGCAGTCTCCGATTCCATCCGCGAGGGTTTCCCGGGGGAAGCGCAGGAAATCGATAGTGCCGCGTTCGTGGGAGGCTGAATAGGGAGAGGCCGGGTCCCGGATATAGGAGAGCCCGTAGGCTTCGAATGCCGCCAGCGTTGCCACGGCGATGGTAAAATTTTGATTTATCAGCGTCTTCCCATGCCTCGCTGTTCCGCCTGCAACCTGTCCCATGAAATGACGCACGGAGGGATCTTTTTCCGTAATGAAGAGACAGGCCTTCGCGTCGTCGTCCCAGGCAATCGAATTCCGGTCGAGGATCTGCACGGGGACCCGGGTACTGGACTCTTTCAAACCCGCGCCCTGACGGTAGGAGACGGTAATCTCGCAGGAGGCGGGAAAATCGCCCACGATACCGAGTACCCGGTCGCCGAGCTCCAGGCGGAGCGGCACCTGCACTGACCTGCCTGGGGGGATGGTCCGGCTGAGCGGTATCACGGTCGGTGCATTTGAATAGGTCGGGACAATGCAGGAGACTTCTTCCACTTTAATGGTAAAATTTCCGGTATTGGTAATCACGGTCTCTCCGGCGCCTCCTGTGCGGTATGCAGCGTACAGACTCGGAAAGAGCGGGCCTATGTCCATCGGAGTGATACGGATCCCGCCGGGAGAGCGGGAATAATGAAATGAAATGCCGCCGGCCGCCACAGAGGCCGTTCCGATATGCCATGTCCACCTTCCGGTTATTCCAAGCGAAACAGAGGGAAGAATTTCCCTGCGCATGTCAATGTATGTCTCAACAGCCGGTCCTCCGCCCACGGTAGTTTCATAGGGCGAGTCGATCACAGGTGCGATGTAGCCGCCGGCCCCGAATACGAGGGAGGCGGTCCAGATGCGGCCTATATTCCTGTGCGTTCCGATACCGGCTGTCAGCGGTAACGCGAGAACGGTCCCCGTGTCCTGTGCAGGCAGGGTGTCGATACCGAGATGCGCCGAGACTTCAAGGGGGAATGCAAAGCCCGACATGAGCGGGACGGATATACCGGCCCGGCCGGCGAAGCCGGAGGAGAAAAGGTCGTCACCTGGAAGGGCGAAGGAGGCGGAACCGTATGCGCGGAAGGTATCAATCGGCGGGATTGAAAACACTGGTGTGTTGAATACCATGAGAAAAAGAAGCGCCGAGGCGGCCCGATAGATTATTCTGGATCGAAGTGATGTGCTGCGCTTCACAATCCAAGCCGGAAGCGGGCGAGAAGCTCCTCCCGTGCCTCTGTCTGACGGTCGTTCGCCGGAGGCTGATGGGAGCTGGCAGTCTCATGGGCTAATTCCAGGGCGGCCTGCACCTGGGCCTCGGGGACCGTCACGAGGATCCAGCCCCGGTACCGTTCGCCAGTCTGTTCTCCTTCCTCATCGAACAGAAGCTCATATGCCCAGAAATCATCGCATCGCCGGGCCCCCATGTATTCGATGGCCGTCAGTACCCGGCCGGCTTCGTCCAGGAAGGACTCGGAAATACCGCTGATCTTTCCCGCTTTCGCCCAGGCGCGGTCGTGAACCGCGATACTCGCCTTCTGAGAAAAGGGATATTCGCCCAGCTGTGTTTCCAGCGCAGTGAGATCCGCTTCCCGTATCTCGAACCGGAATACGTATCGGTCGGGATATTCGCCGCCGGCTTCCAGCTCGGCCGGTGACCGCTGAATCCACAGAGGGACCGGATCTCCGATGGCGCTTCCCTTGTATTCGATGATACTCACGTTGTCTTCGGATACGTTCATTCCTGAAAAATCCAGGGGAGCCGGTTTTTTCTTGAAGCTCAAGCATCCGGCCAGTACGAGTACAGCGATGAAGAGTACCAGTACAAACCTCGTTGTCTTGTTTTTCATTACCATTGTGGACCTCGCGTTTCGATACCGAGTGAGTCCGCCAGGCGGACATTCTGTTTGTGGGCGAACAGGAAAGGCCGGGCGAGTGAATACAGGTAGGTGACACCAATGACCGCAAAGCCCACATCAACCGCGTTCGGAGAGGGAGCCAGGGTCCTCCATGTGCCGTCGACCTCCTTCAGTTCGGTGGAACCGGTATACGAATCTATATATTCAGCTGCAAATGCATAAGCTCCCAGGTAAACAATGAGAGTCCCGGCGCCTGTCAGCACGGCGTGAAGACGGTCGCCCTGCCGCCAGCTGCCCCAGTTCAGTACCGGAATGATGTTGCGAATCGATGAGCCCAATGCATTATCCAGACGGTTGGCTTCGTACAGGGACCTGCGGGTCTCCTCCGGCAGGTCGCTGCTGAGAGAACTGATTCGGGAGCGTATGAAGATTCCGTATCGCTTGTGATCGTTGAGAATTTCCTGGATTCGCTCCGTAGTGACGGCTTGTTCAGTATAGAGTGAAATGCTGTCGATGCTCGCAGCGGGAGCCGAAGCACGCTGCTTGAGGTTTTCGATCTTCACTTCGGCTGTTGTCCGTATATCCTCGATCGGGAAATCAGCGAGTGAGGATGGGCCCATGATTGCAGTATTCAGTATCTCCAGGGATGAGCGGTTTGATACTGAAGATGCGGACCCTCCTTTGGTTCTGGTCGGGCCGCCGGCTTCACAGGCGGCTGCGAGCGCTGCTAATTCGGATACCGCTGACTCTACTCCTTCCATGGATGTTTCCACCCGTTCCTGGTTATCGCTTTGCGCCTGTTCGGCGTTGCTTTCCTCGGTTTGTTCGAGGCATTCCTCGAGTTCCGAGACCTCCTCTTCGAGGGATTCAATCCGGCTGTCGTCAGTTGCCTGGGAAGACGCTGTTGACTTCTTCTCTCCGAGGGCGAGTTCGAGTTCGAGTACTGTTGCCTCACGTCTGATTTCGTTTCCTCCGGGACCGGCCGATCCAGGTTCCGGGATAGGTTTCGGAATGTGCACTACCTTTACCACCCGTTCCGGGGGGAGGGAAATACGCTGTTCACCGAAGGCCTGGACTTCGATCGTCCCGTCCGGTGCGTACCGGACCAGGTGTCCCCGGATTATCAGACCCTCCTTGAGAAAAAAAACAGAATGGGAATCGCCGGGAAATGCTTCCAAATCGTGCTCGATGGCGGCGATGCGGATGTCGGGAAGGTACTGAATATTCCCTCCCCGGTCGGAGAGGATAAGATATTCACCGACCCGGTGCTCGAGCACGGTACCGCTCTGCAGTGAACCGTCATCCAGACGGACGCTTTGTATGTGATTCATTCCTTCACCGGATTGGGAGAACGAGGCTGATAGAATGATGAGGAACAAGCATACCACAAGCAGCCGGACTTTATTCTTCATAAACGTCCCCTTCCAGAAGCAGGGCCTTTCGTGCGGTCTCGTTTTCCCGGGAAGCATAGAGAAAAGGCCGGATAAGGGAATAGACGTAGCCTGAACCTCCGATACCTGCTCCGACCCATCCGTACCAGTCTAAAGCCAGCTCTTCGGAATTCTCCAGCTGCTTCCCGATGAGTGAATCGAGAACCAGCAGACCGCCGACAAGAAAAGTACCAGCCTGTATAACAACCCCCAGCTTGTCGCCCTGTTTCATACTTCCGCCGCCGACCGGAATCAGTCCGTTTATTACAGCTGCGTCTACAGGATCTTTCTGCCGGTTTGATCTGAAAAGGTCCCTTCGGTCCTCTTCCGGGATCTGCTGCGACAGTTCGATAATTCTCTGGATATTATCCGGGTCGTGCAGGCTTCCGTTCATCATCACCTCGAGCTCGGCGAGGTTCGCAGCTTCTTCGGCCTTCCGGATTTCCCGGACAATTCCGGGATCGATATCGTTCAGCGTGTCCGCGAGCAGAGCGGCATCATTGATCCCGGCGATGCTGGTCGCGTACAGGTCGGCTATCCGGGCCATGCCTTCCGGATTCTCCGTCGCGCACACAGCCGCTCGTCGTGCAAGTTCTGTCAGCGATTCCGCCGCTTCCCGCTTATCCCGGGCTATTTCGTCGAGGAGGGCGGTTACGAACTCATCGTCTTTCTCCTGTTGTTCCGCGGCCGCCGCGCTCTCTTCTTCAAGCTCCGCCAGTTCATCGCGCAGCTGCTCAACCCTGTCGGTATCATCTTCCTCAGTCCCGGCAGGCTTCTCTTCCTCCGACTCCAGGCGCTGGACGGTGAGTTCAATGGCGAAGTCACGGCGCACCTTCTGTACACGGGAGTTTTTTTCGATCCCCTTCGCGGGTACCATGGCAGCCCGCTTCTCGTGGGTGATCCGCCAGATACGGTCGATGGGAATGGATACCGCCGCCCCGTTGTGGGAAAGCAATGTAATGCCGCCCTGGATTTCCTCGGCGACGATCTTCCCGTGGAGGATCAGACCGGAATTCAGATATACGATATCGGTGTACACGAAGAGGTCTTCAGCGGGGTCCGGAACAGTCTTTTCGATCCATTCGATCTGCTCGACCGGTATGATTCTGACGCCGTCGTCGGTATCGACGTGGTATTCCACGCCGGGGAACCGTTCGACAATACGACCGCTGACGGTCCCGCCGTCTATGGTGCGGATTCTATCCCTGACTTCGACCGCTCCTATGTGAAAAAGTGCCGTGCCGAGGCAGATAATACTGATAAAAAAACGCATCCGCCGCATCAGAA
>JBNGED010000053.1:0-9706 GCA_049975605.1 Sediminispirochaetaceae bacterium
GGGAACCGCAGCCGGCTGAAGGAGTAGGCCCCGAGAATGGCGAAAATGACGGTGATGAAGGCCGCCGAGAACGAGAGCAGGAAGGAATTGGCAAAATACCGCAGGAAGGGAAACACGTCCCCGGTGCTTATATACTTCTGCAGGATGGCCTCGCGCTGCTCCCTGGTCAGATCGGGGGTCTCCTCCAGGAGGGTCAGTACCGATTCGGGCACGTTCTTAGCGCTTTGACCGAGATTCAGAAGCTCCTTGTACGCTTCAAAGTTGAACTGCTGCGGTATGAGATCGGGGGTGCCCCATTCACCGGGGTATTTGAGTGAAATGGACAGCATCTGAATGAACGGGAATATACTGAAGAAGACAATCCCAAGGACTATGATGAAAAATCCGGCTTTCCGGGGAAGACTTGTGCGCTTTACCATTTGAGTACCCTCTTCACATAGAAAAGGATGAATCCGATCAGCAGGAGGAACTGGATCACCGCCAGCGAAGCCCCCTGGCCCAGTTCCATCGTACCGACAAAGGCCTTGTAGTACGTGTATACCGACAGCACCCGTACGTTTTCCGTCAACAGGTATATCTCCTCGAACTTGTTGAAGTTCCAGATCATGCGGAGCAGGACGATGGCGCCCATGACGAAGTAGACTTCGGGGAATGTAATGTAACGGAACTTCTGCCAGCCCGAAGCGCCGTCCATCTCCGCCGCTTCGTACAAATTATGGTCGATGGCCTGGAGCCGCGACAGGATCATCAGGTAGGAGAAGGGAAAATTTTTCCAGATACTGAAGATGACCGCAACCCATACCGCGGTGGATGGTGAACCGATAAGGTTGAAGCGGGCGGAAAAAAGACCGAGCTTTTCATAGGTCAGGTCCATGAATATTCCGTTCACCGGGTCGAAGATGAACTGCCAGGCGAAGACAACCGAGATGACCGGCGCAACATACGGGAACAGTATCAGACTGCGCACCAGTCCCCTCAGGGGGAATTCCTTGTTCATAACGAGGGCTACAAAGAGTCCCATCAGCGTTGTCCCGATGGTGGTAAAGAAGACGTAGATTATGGTGGTGACGATTGCATTCCAGAAGCCGGGGTCGAGGACTACGTTACGGTGGTTCTCCAGACCGATGTATGTGTTTGCGGCGAGGGGCTGCACGTCGAAAAAGCTGAGATAAATATTGTAGATGATGGGGTAGAGTATAAGGGACAGGATAATCACCACCGACGGGAGAACGAGCGACCATCCCAAGAGTATCTCGCGGCGCCTCAGATCCAGTCCTTCCGGATGAAATAATTGTGTAATGTTCATAGGAAGCGATACCTCCTGTAAGGTCCCTGCGCCGGGCGCTTGGAATCCAGACGGCCCTTTCGCGGGCCGTCTGGTCCCGCATGCGGGTGACTTACATAAGCTTCTTCATTTCAGCTTCCGCCCATTCCATTGCCTTATCCACGCTCATACCTTCCTGGGTGATCTTGTAGATCATCTGGGGAATGATCTGCTTGGAGTAGATCGTACTGGCGGCGGCCATGCGCTTGCCTTCGACGATGCTGAAGGTCTCGATATTGTCCAGCCCCTGAATGATTTCGGCCATTTTTTCCTTGCCGTAGTGCTGGAAGATGCCCTTGGGATCGTTCTGGAAGCGCGCGTTGGTGGCGATCTCCTTCAGTACCGGGTTCATTCCTCCGGGGGCCATGTGCAGCCATGTGATATAGGCATTGGGAGTGAACAGGTATTTCATGAACTGCTGGACCGCCGCCACCTTGGCTGGATTGCCGTGGTCCGGAATCGCGAAGCTGACGATGGTGCCGTAGCCTGCGTCCTGGGTGTTGGTGATGGTCGGTGCGAGGCGCGTGTTCTGCACCAGTTCCGGATCGAAGTTCCTGCCTGCCAGTTCGGGGAAGTTCTCTCCAGTGAGAGAGTCTTTCGCGTTCTCCTCGATGGCCAGGTCGTCCATGATATAGGTGGAGTAGAAGAACATGCCCATCTTGCCCTGCAGATAGTAGTCCCGTGCCCGCCAGGTCTGGGGTCCCGGCGGATTGTATTCGGCCAGCTCCGCGTAGTATTTAACCGCCTCCTTCATCTCGGGAGAGTTGAAGATCAGGTTCCCGTCGGCGTCGAAGAGCTGGGCGCCGTTGGCCATGGAGATCTGGGTGAAGCACTGTTCGGCGTAGGCTTCAGCCTTGGTCCCTACAAGAATGCCGTACTGGTTCTGGTCGGGTTTGTAAAAATACTTCGCCGCTTTGAGAATGTTTTCCCAGGTCGAAGGGGGTTCAAGTCCCGCCTCTTCGAACCAGTCGGCACGGTACCAGATGCCCTGTACCCAGCCGTGGTAGGGGACGCCGTAATAGAGGCCCTTCTGAGCGCTTTCGTTCAAGCGCAGGGTTCCCGCGTAGAATCTGCCTTTTCCAATGTCGTTGATGAGTTCGGTGATTGCATCGGCATTGAGGAGCCCTTCGGAACCGAAGGCTACGGCGTTCTCCGCCGCGCACTCTATCATGGCCGGAAGAGTGTTGGCAGCAGCAGCCGTATTCAGCTGCGTGGCCATGTCGTTCTCGTCTACCGCGACCAAATTAATGGTGATGTCAGGATTGAGGGCTTGAAAGGTGTCGATCAGCACCTGAATGGTGGCCATTCTGTCTGACTGCGTCTGGGTAGTCCAGAAATCGATGGTGACGGGCCCCGATATTTCCGCGGCAGGCTGTCCGCCCGCAGGGGCCTCTTCCTGTCCTCCGGCCCAGGCCGCCAGAGCAAGAATAACCAGAAATGTAACGAATAGTGCGAATTTTTTCATCGCTTCTCTACCTCCTTGAATAGATGAATTCCATCTTAAATGGTACAGCCGGTATGCGGGGTCCACAATAGTACGGGAGTACTGATTTGGTACCTGTCTTTCATCTATCCGTGTAGGCGGAGGGGGAACACCCAGTCTCCAGCCGGAACCGCCGTTCGAAGGTGGAGTAATCCCGGTAACCGACGGAGAAGGCCACGTTCCTCACGGAGAGTTGGCCGTCCTCAAGAAGCTGGCGGGCTTTATTCATGCGGATCCCGATCAGGTACTGCTGAATGGTGCGGTTCTCGAAGCGATGGAATATACGGGAGGCATAGGATCGATCGATCCCGATGTAATCAATGACGTGCTGCACGGTAATCGAGTTCTGGTAATTGGATTGCATGAAGCGCTTCATCGACTCCACGTAAGAGACTTGTACGTCCGGACTGTTGTCCTTATCAGCGGGGATGCTGTCTTCCTCGTTCCCCGGGTACAGAGGGACCGCGGCGCACAGCTCGCCGAGTATCTCCAGCAGGAGTCCGTCGCAGATGATATCGAATCCTTTTTTTCGCATCCTTTGAAAATGAAGGATGGAATCGATCAGCTCGCGTATTCTGGATTCATCAGACGCGCGACGTATCGCAAGGGGGGAACGTATTCCGGTCAATTTGAGGATCTCGGCGGCTCGACGGCCCTGGAACCCGATCCAGGCAAATTGCCAGGGGATTTCCTGGTCGGCGGCATAGTGCAGCGGCTGCTCCGGGAAGTAGCAAAACAGATCATTCTGCGAGAGGCGGAATGTCCGGTCTCCGGCTGTCACGTTACCGTGTCCTGCCAGGACGTAGTGCAGCAGGAAGTGCGACCTGACGCCGCCGCAGATCTTCCCGGCAGGGCACTGTTCGTATCCGGCGAACAGGAGATTGATGTCGGCCGAAGGTTCTATGGTGTTGAAATATTCGGCTCCGGATTTCATTGTCCACATATTACAACAGGACCCCACATATTGCTATATACAGCCCGAAATGGCCGCCGTATGATTCCGCTGGAAGGAGGATGATATGATTCTAACGTTCCTGGGTGCAGGCAGCACCGTTTTCGTCCGGAATATTCTCGGCGATGTCTTCCTGACACCCGCGTTGAGGGATGCGGAGGTGCGTCTCTACGATATTGATGACCGGAGACTGCAGGCCTCCGTCGATATCGTCGGAATGCTGAACGAGAATATGAATAACGGCGCTGCCGATATACGGGCGTATTGCGGAGAGCCGCGGCGCGGAGAGGCCCTGCGGGGATCGGATTTCGTGATCAACGCGATTCAGGTCGGGGGCTATGAACCGGCTACGGTTATCGACTTCGAGCTGCCCGCGAAGTACGATCTGAGGCAGACAATCGGGGACACTCTGGGAATCGGAGGAATTTTCCGTGGAATACGTACCCTGCAGGTGATGTTCGAAATCGTGCGGGAGATGGAGGAGGAATGTCCGGATGCCCTCCTGTTGAACTATGTCAACCCGCTGTCGATTGTCACCGGAGGGATTCTGAGATACTCGCAGATTCGGACGGTCGGTCTCTGTCATTCGGTCCAGGTGTGCGTGCCGCGGCTTCTTGAGTATGCGGGGATTGAGCTGAACCCGGAGGAGGTGCGCTGGAAGATCGCCGGAATCAATCACATGGCCTGGCTGCTCGAGATTACCCACGATGGAAGGGACCTCTATCCCGAGATCAAGCGGCAGACTCTTGCTATGCGGGACCACCCGGACCGGGTACGGTTCGAACTCATGAAGCGCTTCGGATACTACGTTACAGAGTCGTCCGAGCATAACGCCGAGTACACTCCCTACTGGATAAAAAGGACCCATCCTGAGCTTATCGAGGAGTATCACATCCCTCTCGATGAGTACCCGCGCAGGTGTAGACAGCAGATCGAAGAGTGGGAGCGGAACCGGGACGAGGTGCTGCAGGGAAGATCACCGGGAAGTGGGAATCAACAATCGAAGAGAGATCCGAAAGAACCATCCATGTCCTACGAGTATGCCGCACTGATTATGGATTCGATGGCGACGGGAAGGGTACGGAGGGTCCATGGAAATGTCCTGAATACCGGGCTGATACAAAATCTTCCGGATGAAGCGGTGGTGGAGGTGCCCTGTCTCGTAGACCGGAACGGTGTCCAGGGGGTGTTTGCCGGCAGATTGCCGATCCAGTGCGCGGCCCTCAACAGCGCGGCGGTACATGTGCAGCTGATGACCATTGAAGCGGCGGTCAGCGGCAGCCGGGAAGCCCTCTACCAGGCGGCCTTCCTGGATCCCCACACGGCTTCCGAGCTCACCATCGACGAGATCGTCGCCCTCTGCGATGAGATGCTTGCAGCTCACGGCGATTATTGCAGGATAATCCGATGAACAGGCAGCTGGTCGCAGCGGCGCCCGGGAAGCTGGAATGGCGGGAGCTTCCTCTTCCGCAGCCGGGCCCGGATGAGGTTCTCGTTCGGTCACGGTACGGGGCGGTCAAGCAGGGCACCGAATTCTCCATGGTGAAGGGGACCGCTTCCCGGAGGGGGCCTTGGAACGAAGAGCTGCGGCTCCACGACCGGAAAGCAATGGTCCTGGACGCCATGGGCCTGGAGACTATGGCTGTGGACGCCATGGGCATGGACGCCATGGCCGTGCAGGCTCCGAGCGGCGGCAGTGAGACGAGTGCGGGGTCCAGTCCCCGGTCCGATACCTCGGACTGGGTTCCCTTCCCCGTCGGCAATATGGTCAGCGGTACTGTTGTTACGGTCGGGAGAGAGGCGGCCGGTTTCGAACCGGGTGATCAGGTCTTCGGGTATGCTCCATGTTCGGAATATATAAAAATCAAGCAGGACCGTCTCTGGCAATTGTCCGGCGGAGACTGGAAGTCCGCCCTGTGCCTCGATCCGGCCAGGTTCGCGATGGCGGCGGTACGGGACGGCGGTATCCGCCTGGGAGACACCGCGGCGGTTTTCGGCCTCGGCGCGATAGGGCTCATCAGTGTCAGGATGGCGAAGCTCTCCGGAGCACGGCTGGTATACGGTATCGACCCTGTAGAATCAAGACGCAGCCTTGCGCTGCAGATGGGCGCCGACGATGTCTTCTCTCCTGAGGAATGGGATGTCGGACGGGAGTTGAAGCTCCGTACAGGAGGAACCGGCGTCGATGTCGCGGTCGAGCTGTCGGGGTCCGCGGCGGCGCTTCAGGAGTGTCTTCGCGGAACGGCGTTCGGAGGGACGGTGGTGTGCGGGGCATTTCCGGCCCCATATCCTCCCGGACTGGACTTTGGAGCGGAGGCGCACATGAACTGTCTAACGATCCTGTTCTCACGGGCTGCGAGCGATCCGAACCGGGAGCATCCGCGCTGGTGTTCCGACCGGATCGAGACGGAGTGCCGTCTTCTGATAGACGCCGGGCTGATAGACGGGAGCGGAATCATCGACCGGGTCGTACCGTACGACGAATTTAAGCGGGAGTATGAGATGGTCATGGCGGATCCTGCCAGAACGATAAAACTCGGGATCGTTTTTCCGGCTGCCGGCGGGCCTCTGGCGGAGCGGCAGCATGGGTAAGATACGATGCGCCGTTCTCGGCGCCGGTGCAATGGGTACGCTTCACGCGCGGAACGCGGTGCGGAGCGGAAGGGCGGAGATCGTCGGCGTATGCTCCCGCAGCCGGGAGAGTGTGGAAGGGCTGACGTCTCGCCTGGGCGGAGGCGTCCGCGGCTATACTGACTATGAACGGATGATGGACGAGATATGTCCGGAAGTCCTGTTCGTCTGTCTTCCGCCGAACGCTCACTCCGGAGAGGTCGAAGATGCAGCCGGAAGGGGCATTCACCTCTTCCTGGAAAAGCCCCTGGCGCTCGATCCGGACAGAGCTTCGGCGATGGTACGCGCGGCGGAGTCGGCCGGTGTTGTCACCCAGGTTGATTTTCACCATCGGTTCCATCCGCTGACGCGCCGGGTGAGGGAGCTGATTCGCACCGGAGCTGCCGGGACCGCGTCGCTCATGCAGGCCGGATTTTTCTGCAATTCCCTCCACAGCCCCTGGTGGAGGGACATTCGTTCCTCCGGGGGGCAGCTGCTCGAGCAGGTAATTCATGTGGTTGATCTGGTGCTCCATCTCCTCGGGCCGGCGACAAAGGTCGTTGGATTCCAGGACAACCTGTGTCACCGGACCTGCCCTGAGTACAGCGTGGAAGACACATCGACCGCTTCGATACTCATGACTTCGGGGGCCATGACTTCCCTGTCGGCGTCCAACTGCGCGGTTCCCGGCAGATGGCTGGCTTCCTACCGTCTTATATGCCGGAATCTTACAGCCGAGTATTCATCGGTGGAGGGGGGCTGGATTGAATGGACCGGCTCGGAAGCTCCGGACACGGAAGAGTTCGGACCGCCGGAAGACCTGCACATGGCGGTCATGCTTGATTTTCTGGAAGCCGTACGGTCGGAGGCCCCTGCCTCGGTATCCATTCAGTCGGCGTATCGTGCCCAGGAACTTGTGCATAAGCTGCTCCAGTCGATTGTAGAGGGCCGGATTATAGATATAAGATAGATCTACCCTTCAATCCAGGTAGGAGCAGTACTGACCGATGTCCAGTTTACGGGCAATTTCCGCTGCCTTGAAGCGGTCGTGAATACCTATCTTCCCGTAGATCTTTGAGATCTGGTTCTTGACAGTCTGTTCGGCTATGAACAGTTGGTCTCCGATGGCTTTGTTGTCCAGCCCCTTCGACAGCAGGTACAGCACCTCCCGCTCCCTCCGGCTGAAGTCGGCGGCGCTCAGACCGGATGCGCCGCCCCGGTTCCGCCCGGGCCTGGATTCCAGTGTCCGCTGTTTTCCCTGAAGCGAATCGGGAGATGCATCCTGATCGACGATCTTGTGCATTACGCTCGGAGAGAGTTGAATGGTCCCGCTGCGGACGGCTCGGATCGAATTGATGAGGTTGGTGGCCGGGATGTTCTTGAGAATATAGCCGACCGCGTTGTACTGCATGGCTTCACGGACGTAGATATCGTCGTCGAAGGTGGTCAGCATGATGACCTTGATATCCGGATAGTCCTGGTGCAGCCGGCGGGTCGCCTCAACGCCGTCCATACCCGGCATGCGCACGTCCATCAGAACTATATCGGGTCTGGTCTTCCGGATGAGCTCGAGTCCCGCTTCTCCATCGTGGGCTGTTCCTACCACTTCGATGTCGTCGGAACGGAGCTCCAGCACCGTCTGCAGGCTCTCCACGAAGAGTACCTGATCATCCACCAGTACAACCCTGATCTTATCCATCAGAATTCTCCGTCAACGGCAGTACCGTGCGGACCTTGAATCCGTCCGGATAGTTGTGAAAGCTTATCGTCCCGCCGATCTGTTCCACCCGTTCGCGCATACCGCTTATCCCGATTCCCTCCACGATCTTCGATGTGCTCCGTCCGTTGTCCAGTATCGTTAAAAAAAGGCATCCGTTCTCTATCCACAGTGTAATCCGTACCATGTCCGCCTGTCCATGCCGGAACGAGTTGGTGAGGCCCTCCTGTATGATCCGGAACAGGATCAGATCCAGTCCGCTGCCGAAGCTGTTGGGCGCGTTTCCATACTCGATCTGAACCTTCATACCGGTAGCCTCGCTGAATGACCGGGCAAGATGGGCGATTGCCTGCAGTCCCACCGCCTCCTTCAATTCCTTGGACCGCAGTTCCTGCATCGAGCGCCGGGTTTCTTCCAGACAGGTCTGGGCTTCCATGATAGAACGGTCAAGCGCTTCGCGTGCCCTCCTGGTGTCCTTTCCTATCAGATCAGTAACCGCTTCGAGAGTCATCAGAATATTGGTAAGGGAATACCCGACTGTGTCATGAATCTCGCTGCTGATCCGCCGACGTTCGGTTCTCACTGCCGAGTACTCTACACTGTGAACGTAGCGCTGGAAGTCGAGATTGGCATCCGACAGCTGGGAGATGACCGAGTTGAGGTGAGAGGTCTTTCTGTTCGCGGTCAGCAGCATTCCGGTCTCCCGTTTGTACAGCAGAAGAGCTGTCGAATAGAGAATGGCCACAATGGCGATTGTCAGTACCCGGCTGAATCCGGTCCCATGACGGGGAAAGTTGAAGACCGACCCCGGTGTGCTCAGGGACGCTGCTATAAACAGGATACAAAAGAGAAAGACAATCGCCGGCCTGATGGATAGAAAGGCGACGATCTCCGTCAGCACCGCCAGCAGCAGGACCAGGACGACGCCGGATTCCAGGCCGAAGGGATACGCAAGCAGATAAAAGAGCCCCGCTTTGAAGGTGAGCAGAAGCAGGGCGCTGTTCGGCAGCACCACCAGAAGCAGAGACATGACAGCCGAAATAATCAGCAGTATCTGGAAATGCCAGGAGAATTCCTGCAGGATCCATTCCTGGCCGCTCAGGGCGTATCCCC
Source organism: Sediminispirochaetaceae bacterium (assembly GCA_049975605.1). Classification (GTDB taxonomy): domain Bacteria; phylum Spirochaetota; class Spirochaetia; order DSM-16054; family Sediminispirochaetaceae; genus DSBN01. The sequence goes on from JBNGED010000053.1 coordinate 9,200, forward strand.
GATGATACTGTACTGCCGCCGCGGCGTGCAGAAGCAGAGAGACCGGCATTGCAAGAACGGCAAGAGGATCATTGGAATATCGTCGCAGGTCCGGACGCCGTTTTTTTAGAATAATCATATTCTTATACTGCTAAGAATAACATAGTTGGTTCGAGATGGAAATATGGAAAAATGCAGAGAAATCCCGTCCTCCGGCGCGGATTTCTATTCAATACCAGAGCATATATACAAATTTTACATAAAATATCGCAGTGAAGTTCCGGAAAGGACGTGATTATATTATAATTTTTCATAGAAAAGTCGATATATTAATGTAATTCACAGTCTGTAATCGTTTTTCACGAGGTCTTTGATGGAGTATTCATTTTCAGGACCGGTAAAGAATTTTCACGGGAGCGTATTGCCGCATAGAGGAAGACCGGCAGGATATGCCGCATTGATCGACGCCTTCAATCTCGCCGTACCAGCTCCCTACCGTCTTTGTGCCATCGGTGAGCGGCACAGAAT
>JBNGED010000054.1:0-4529 GCA_049975605.1 Sediminispirochaetaceae bacterium
GAAGTATTCCTCGGCCGTCATGATCTCCTGGGCGGATACGCCGGACACTACCAGGAACAGGAGCACGGATATATATAAAAATGCTTTCTTCATCGATCTCATATTTCTCTTATTTATTATCTCTTCGTATTCGGTGGATATACACTCATCATACTCAACAGTATTCGTTTGTCAACAGTATACCGCGCTCACTGGTTCTTCTCCAGTTCCACGAATTGCAGCGCCAGGTATTTCAGACCGTCATCCAGGAGCTTCAGGTCCGTATCGCAGTTGGGACATACGAATCGGCCCTTCCTGAGATGCTTCGAGGCACAGCCTACGCAGTATACGCGGCCGCAGACCGGGCATTTCCCCGCGGGCATCTCCGCCGGCGGCTCCCCTACGAGTTTGAGCTGTTTCTGTTCGGGAATATCCCTGGGGACCCACCACTGCCGTCCGCATTCGGCGCAGGTATAGCTGTAATGGGTAATTCCATGGATACGGTCCAGGATTTGCTGGGCCCCTTCCCTTTCAGGCCCCTCCGTCAGGTCTTCGGCAATCCTGCGGGCCTGCTCGATCTCATCGGCATGCATGAGACCGCGGGAACAGAGCAGCTTCAGGCGGTCCGACCCGGGATCGAGTTCCAGGGCCGCCTTCCAGGCGGCTACAGCGCGGGAGTATTCCCCTTTTTCGTAAGCGACCTGGCCGATCAGTTCATAGGCCCGCGCACCGGGATTGTTCTCCAGCAGCCGGGCCAGATTCTCTTCGGCCTCGTTGATCAGCCCCGCCTCCCAGAGCGCCGCGGCCAGGTTCTCCCTGAATACCGGATTGTCCTGCTCCATCTGCACAGCCGCGCGGTAGTGTTCGATCGCATCGTCGAGCTGCCCGCCCCGGGCATAGAGGTTGCCGGCCTGATTGCGGGAGGCCGCTTTTTCCATATCGAGCCGCTGCACCGCCGACTCTATGCCTTCCTGATGGAACAGCACCTCCGACAGGTTGATCTTCACCTCTTCCTCGTCCGGAAGGACCCGCAGGGCCGCTTCGAGTTCCCGCCGGGCCGCAGGCAGGTCCCCGCGTTCGAGATAGACGAGCCCGCTCAGGTTGCGCACCCATCCGTCATCCGGCTGCAGTTCCCGGGCCTTCGCCAGCGAAGCCTCCGGATCAAGTCCGAAAAAATATTCGCTCTCCGCCTTCTTCAGCCAGTAGAGATAGAAGTCCGGCTGTCTCTCTATGGCACTGTCGAAAAGATCAACCGCCGTCCCGTGCTCCTCCGCCCTGGCCTTGAGCAGTCCCTCCAGGAAAAAAATCTCGCTCTCGGCCTGTCCATTTTCGATGAGCCCATTAAAAATCTCTTCCGCCTCCTGAAAGCTGCCCTCGGCAAACAGAGCTTTCCCATGGACCGTCCTGAAGACGGGGTTGTCCGGGGCGATCTGCTTCATCCGCTCGAAGATCGCCGGAAGCTCATCATAGGCCTCCTGCCGGAAAAAGCACCGGGCGGCTTCGGCATAGCGGGCCTCCGCCTGTCCGGCATCCCCGGCCTGATCGAAAGCCCTGGCGGCATTCAGAAGGTAAATCGGCATCTCCGGCTCCAGTTCAAGGGCCCGCAGATACGCATCGGCGGCGGCTGTCCAGTTCCCGAGGGCGTATTCGGCGTTCCCGAGGAGGTTCCAGGCCGCGGAGTATTCTTCGTAGTCTTCTATTATGTCCGACAGGTAGCTTTTCGTGTCGATAAAACGGTTCTGCAGATAGAGTATGTTGGCCCTCTCCAGACGGGCTTGCTGATGTTCGGGATCGCGGCGGAGACATTCCTCGATATGCTGCAGAGCATCGTCGTACATCTCCAGGCTGAGATACGTCTCGCCCAGTTCGAACAGTCCCTCGAGATCCGGTTCCGCGGTGCGGAAGGCCTTGCGCAGCTGTATCAGAGCGGCGGCATGCTGTCCCTGTCCGTTGAGCCTGTGCGCCAGTGTGATCCTCCGCTCCGCCGGGGCCGGTATGAACTTCGTCCAGCGGTAGAACCAGATATCGACCTCTACCGGCCGTGATTCGAGGCGCATGCTGGTGAGTCTGAATTCAGCGGACTCGTTAGCATCGTAATTCTGGGCGCAGAAGGCCAGATAGCCGGTGTCGATGGTCTCGTCATCCATCTCGGCGATCCAGACGTCGTTCAGATAGAACGAGAAAGAGCTGTTGTGAATGATGACACGGAGGGAATAACTCTCCAGGGGTGTCGAAGCTTCGCTTTCCTCCGGACCAATCCCCGTGTCGAGCCACGGGATGAGACAAACGGGATTGCCGTTTATCACCACATCGAAGCGGAACTGTCCCTGATTGGACACCAGGGCGTAGTAATAGTTCTCTTCGCTCATGTAGCGGAACATCATACCGGCCGAACAGTGCCCGTTGTCCGGATCGAGGGAGGTGTTCATTTCGGCCGTAAGGTTCCGATATCGGTAGGGACCGTAGAGCGCCCAGGCAAAGAGGTTTTTTTTCTTCAAGCGGAGATGGAAGGCTCCCCCCCCGTAAAAAGCCGCGAAGTTGTCGCGGCTTTCCTCCGCGAACCTCCGTTTTTTAAAGAGGGAAAACGATGTACTCCACTTCTCCAGGGCTATCTCATCCGGCTCCGGTCTTCTTCTCCGAAGCCGGTTCAGCAATCTTCGCAGCATAGGTAGCTTCAGTATACGTGCAGATGGGCCGCGCGTCCACCGTGCCGAGATAAATCGCCAAAAACCTGCTTGTAAGCGGCATGTCCCTCTTATACACTATGGAGTGATGGAGAACCTGAAGAACCGCGAAGAACCAATATGCGCCGGCCTCTTCATACTGGGCGGATTCAGCCTGGCGGTCGCCCTCTATCAGAATTTCGTCCTGGAGCGCCCCTATTTCTACGCCCTCTTCTCCCTGGGTATGTTTCTCGTACTCCTCTCGCTGTACAACCGTATCTCCAGGGAGATGCTCTTCGCGGGATGGACCTTCATGGATGCCGTAGTATTCACCATCTTCCTGCTGCTGACCTGCCTGATCATCGACAATATAGGCATGAGGCTCGGTTACTGGGAATATCCCCACTACGGCCCGGCCGACGATGTGCGCAAGTATTTCCTGGAATGGGGGATCGCCCTGCTCTATCACATGGTCAGCCTGCAGGTCGGTGCGAAGCTGTTCCAGAAGTTTTTTCCCCGCGAGTCCGCCGCAGTGCTGTTCAGTCTCCTCTTCATCGTAACGCCGGTAGGATTCCTGACCGAAAGTCTCAACCTGCAGGTCTACAGCTGGCGGGTCATCAGCATGCCTTTTTCGAACCTCAAGATAGGCGATTTTTTCCTCATCTTTCAAACCATAGGCTACTGGCTCATGGCCCTGATTCCGTATACACTGTACCTGATCGTCGACCAGGCGGTCCGCAGAAGAGAAATTCTCGAACAGAACATATAAAAATAACAGAAGAGGCAGGTACACAATGGCTGATTTTCATATCAAGGTTCTTTCCGTGGGCGGTTCCATCATTGCGCCCGATTCGGTGGATGTGGAGTTCCTGAAAAAGTTCCGGGCAACCATAGTCGAATACCTTTCCAGGGATTTGCAGCGTAAGCTCATCATGGTCACCGGAGGCGGCGCCCCCGCGCGCATCTATCAGCAGGCTTACAGGAACATTGTCGACGAGCCGGGCAGCGACGAACAGGACTGGATCGGCATCGCCGCCACCAGGCTCAACGCGCAGCTTCTCAAGGGGGTTTTCTCGGAATACTGTGACGACGAGGTGGTCACCGATCCCTCGGCGGCGGAGAGCATCAAGGGCCGGATACTGATCGCCGCGGGCTGGAAGCCCGGCTTCTCCACCGACAACGACGCGGTCGTTCTGGCTGAACGGTTCGGCGCGGACACCGTAATCAACCTCTCGAATATTGAAAAAATTTACACCGCCGATCCCAAACTCGATCCCGATGCGGAACCGATCGACCAGATCAGCTGGAGTGATTTCCGTAAAATGGTGGGAGACGAGTGGGTGCCGGGAAAGAACCTTCCCTTCGACCCGGTGGCAGCCCGGCGGGGGTCCGAACTGAACCTGAAGATCATCTGCGCCGGCGGGCGGGACGTCGGGAACCTGTCACGGATTCTCAGCGATAAGGAGTTCCACGGCTCGGTAATCGGCCCCCGGTAATCATCCCCCGTTAAACGGTCCAGCTCCACACAGGCTTCGAGTACTCCGGCGGAAAGGGATTCGGCCGACGGAAGTCGGGCCACCAGGACTCATCCCCGCCCGGTTCCTGAATGAAGCCCTCCTCGATACCGAATTCTTCGAGCCACTCCAGGAGCTGACCGTACTCACCGTCGGTAAGCGGCCTGTTTTCCAGGACACCGACTCCGCGGTTCCATCCGGCTATGCCCTCCGGAACGAAGAACTGCACCATCAGGGAAAAAAGGGCCCGTTCCCGCAGCTCGGCGGCGAACCACTCCATCACCCGCCGGGTCTCCCCGAGCAGGCCCGGCAGAACCAGGTGCCGGACGATGGTACCGGTCATGAGGCGGCCGGGACTTCCAATCCCGCCGAC
>JBNGED010000054.1:4629-9690 GCA_049975605.1 Sediminispirochaetaceae bacterium
GGTGCCGGACGATGGTACCGGTCATGAGGCGGCCGGGACTTCCAATCCCGCCGACTGCTGAACCCGCTGAACCCGCTGAACCGGTTGAACCGGTTGAACCGGTTGAACCGGTTGAACCGGGGCGGTCCCCCAAATCTTCGTACCGCACCGGACGCAGTTCGGCCATCCTTTTCACCGCCGCCCGGGCCCGCGCGGGATAGTCCTTCGCGCCGAAGAGCCGGCCGGACAGCTCCGGATCCATCAGCTTCAGGTCCGGCAGGAAGATGTCCACGAACTCCGCCAGCCGCTCAACCTGCTCCGGCAGCTCGTATCCGGAACTGTTCCACACCACCGGAAGGCTGAGCCCATCCGCGCGGGCCCGCTTCAGCCCATTTTCCACCGAGGGTATGAAGGGGGTGGCCGACACTAGATTGATGTTCTCGGCGCCCGCCGCCTGCAGGTTGAGACATATCCGTACGAAATCCTCCTCCGTTATCTCCCGGCCGGCTTCCCCGCGGCTGAGCTGACGGTTCTGACAGAAACTGCAGCGCATGGTGCAGCCGGTGAAAAAGAGAGCCCCCGACCCGCCCCGGCCCGTAAGGGGCGGCTCCTCCCCGTAGTGACGGGTGGCACAGGCCAGGACCATCCGGTCTGACTGCCGGCACGCACCCGGCCGGCCGGCGCCGCGGTCCGCACCGCACGATCGGGGACAGAGAAGACAGTTCCGATAGTCCGGGACAGACACGCGCCTGCTGTTGCGGTCATTTATCATGCCCCCGATGGTACCTTTTTTCCCCACCCATGACCAGTTGCGTTTGACCAAAAAGCCCTCTATAATCCATGCTGAGGAAGCGGAGAATAAGGAATGAAACTGGTCGTATTCGTGCTGAACAAGGAAGAGTTACTCGACGATGTGCTGGCTGGCTACGTTGAAGCCGGTATACCGGGCGCCACGGTGCTCGACTCGGAGGGTATGGGCCGCTATCTGACGTATGAAATGCCCCTCTTCGCGGATTTCAAGGAGTTCATGAAGGGGAACAAACCCTACAACAAGACCATAATCTCACTCGTCACCGACGAGGAGACGATCCCCGAACTGAAGAAGCTCCTGGACAAGATCACCGGCGGACTCGAGCAGCCGGGGACCGGCATCCTGTTCACGGTACCGGTTGATTTCGCCGCCGGTCTGGTAGAGCAGTACACTTCTGAAGAGACGGAGGAGGAGAGGTGATTTCGATTACAGAACTGCTGACGAGCGAGTGCATCCAGCTCGATTTGAAGGAAAGAAGGAAAAAACGGGTCATCGCCGAGCTCACCGCTCTGCTCGAAGCCGCGGGAAAGATCTCCGACGGCTCGTCCCTGGCCGACAGGATCGTCGAACGGGAAAACATCGCTTCCACGGGAATCGGACACGGGATCGCCATCCCCCACTGCCTCACCGGTCTGGCTGAGCGGACCGTCATGGCCTTCGGCCGCAGCGAAGCGGGGATCCCATTCGATGCTGCGGACAGTAAACCGGCCCGGCTCATCTTTCTCCTGGCGGGACCCCAGACGGCCACCGCCGAACACCTCAAGCTGCTCAGCAAACTGAGCCGTCTCCTCACCGAGAAAACCTTCAGGGAGGCTCTAATGGCCGCATCGAGCCCCGAAGAGATTATCAAACTGTTCCGGAGGGGGGAGGAGCTATAGAGATGACGTCGTCCTTCAAATGGGCGGTGACCCGGATTATTCTCACAACCCTCTATCTCTTTGCCGGATGGCTGCTCTTCACCGGAAGCTTCCAGCTGAGGTCGCTCGTCATGGGGGGGGGCTTCTCATTGCTCTGACCACCTTCAAACTCTTCATCGATGACGACGAGGCTGCCCGCCGGACACTGCTGCCCCGCATACACTGGCTGGTGTTCTATTTCCTCCTTCTGATCTGGAAACTGTACGCCGCCAGCTTCAGAACCGCCTTCGCGGTAATCAGGGGACGGTACACGCCGCGGGTGGTTCACTTCCGCACTCGGCTCAACTCCGACATCGCCAGGAGCGTGGTCTCCGGTTCAATCACCCTGACGCCGGGAACGATCACCCTGGAATTGACCGAAGACCATCTCGTGGTCCACTGGCTCGAAGCGAGCACGACCCATAGCCGGTACGCCGGCGATCTGGTCAAGGGATCCTTCGAAAAAATTCTACGGCGGATATGGATATGAACATCGTATTTCCCGTTTATGTAGACTGGCTCATTGCCTTCCTGCTCGGCTCCTGCATCATCGGAGTCGTGAGGATCGTCATCGGGCCTACCAGCGCCGACCGGCTGACAGCCCTCAATTTGGTGGCATCCCAGGTGCTGGCCCTTCTGGTGCTGACCGCCCTGAAGGCCGGATCCCCCGTCTATCTGGACGTGGCCATGGTCTACGCGGTGTTCGGTTTCCTTGGAATACTGGCACTCACCCGCTTCCTTTCCGGAAGGAGGAATTCGGAATGAACTGGATCGCCGCTCTGTTTTTTTTCCTGGGAGTCTTCTTCGCCGTAACCGGCCACGCGGGCCTGCTGACGGCCCCCGACGTCTACACACGTCTGCAGACCTCCTCCACCTGCAGCACCACCTCGGTTGTTTCAGTGCTGATTGCCTGTATGATCGTGGCCGGATTGAGCCCCTTTACGGGCAAGGTGGCGGCCATCACCATCTTCTTTCTGATCACCAGTCCCGTCGCGACCCACATCATAGCCCGCTATGCCTGGGAGGAGGGTATTGTGCCCTGGAGGCGGATGGAATGACGGAAGTATTCGTGAACGCCCTGCTCCTGGTCGTGGTACTGACCGGAACTCTGACTCTTTTTTTCCGGGACCTCTTCGTATCCGTGATACTGCTGTCCATTTTCAGCTTCCTGTCCGCCCTGCTCTTCTATGTCAGCCATGCCCCGGACGTGGCGATTACCGAGGCGGCTGTCGGGGCCGGGATGACGACCTTGATATTTATCTGGGCGGTCCGCAGCTGCAGCGTCATCGGCGGACCCGATGCGCGGAGACTGTCCGATTCGAGGCTGATCCCGGAGCTCCTGCATTTTTCCCCGGGGAAAATCTTCGACCTCCTGCTGGTCGCCGCGGTGGGAGTCTGTCTGTATATCTTCCTGCCCCCCCTGGAGGGTCTGCCGACCTTCATGCGGGATTTCCTGGTGGAAAACGGCTATGCGGATACGGGGGCCCGTAATCTGGTGAGCGCGGTCTACCTCGGGTACCGCGCCTTCGACACCTTCGGCGAGACGATCGTCCTGCTCTGCGCGGTGACCGGCTCGATCTATTTCCTGTCCCGCGAGCACTGAGACCGGAGAGGTAATCATATGCGCACGAAGACCGATATGCTCGATGTCGCCTCACGCAAACTGGCGCCCTATGTCCTTCTCTTCGGATGTTACCTGATCAGCTACGGGCATCTCTCCCCGGGAGGCGGATTCCAGGGGGGTGTGGTACTTGCATCGGGGCTCATTCTCCCGGCCCTCGGCTGCCGGAGACAGAGGAGAGAGGATCTGCTCTCCAACTACGCCCTGAGTCTGGGTGAAACACTCGGGTTTTCAGCTCTTTTCCTCATCGGAGCGGCCGGAGTCGCTGCAACCGGATTTTTTCTCTCGGACCCCCTCCCCGTCACCGCGCGGCCCCACGCGTGGTTCATCTTCCTCCTGAATCTGGCGATCGGACTGAAGGTCGGGGCCGGTATCGGCCTGCTGAGTCTGCTTATCATTCGTGAATCCGAGGAGCCGCAGCATGGATAGAATCCTGATCATCCTTCTGTTTTGTATCGGACTGTGGGGGATCCTCGTAAGCCGCTCGCTGATCCGCAAGGTAATCGGCCTCAGTATTCTGAACAGCGCGGTGGTCATCCTCTTCATTCTTTCAGGCCGCATGGACGGCGTGGGGGCTCCCATTCTGTCCGCCGGGCAGGAAGGGACGGTTGTAGACCCCCTGCCTCAGGCCCTCATGCTCACCGCAATCGTAATCGGGCTCTCGGTCACCGCGGTGGCGCTGATACTCTCGGTCAAGCTGTACCGCGCCTGCGGCAGCCTGGATATCAAGGAGATCGAGGAATCGGTAGATGAATCTTCACACTGAGCTTCCCGTACTCCTGATTCTCTTCTCCCCCCTTCTGGCCGCGATCATCAGCCTGACCGGGAAGTATCTTCCCTCCCGGTATTCCGAACTGCCGGCCTACCTGATCTGGCTGTTTGGCTCCCTGTTGGCCCTTCGGCTCTCGCTGCCGGCGGTCATCGCCGGAGGCTCCCTCCAGTACTCCCTGGGCGGCTGGGCGGAACCCCTCGGTATCAGCCTGGAGGTCAACGGGCTAACATGGATCGCCACCCTCACCGACGTGCTGATAGCCTCCGCCGCCTGGCTGTGTACCAGAAGGTATCGGGAATTCAACTCATTGTTCTACTTCTTCTTTTTCATGGCCCTCTTCTCCCTCCAGGGGATCCTGTGCACCCGGGACATCTTCAACCTCTTCGTCTGGTTCGAAGTCCTCTCCCTGAGTTCCTTCGTGCTCATCAGCTACGACCGCAGCCTCGTGTCACGGCTGGCGGCCATCCGCTACCTTCTCATCAGCTCCACGAGCATTCTGCTCTTCCTGGTCGGCGTGTGGGTGATCTACCGCCTGACCGGCGTTCTGTCACTCGAAGCGATCGCGGTCCGGCTGGAGGAGCTGCAGTCGACGGCTGCCGGTGAAGATTACCGGCCGGCAATCGGCCTGGCGGTGGTCCTGATGACGGGAGGGATTCTGGTCAGGGCCGCGGTGGTGCCGTTTCACACCTGGCTGCCGGACGCACACACCGAGGCCCCGACCGCCGGTTCGGTCATTCTGGCCGGTGTGCTGCTGAAGCTGGGCACATACGGATTCATCCGCTTTGCCATGCCGCTGTTTCCACAGGCATTGGAAGCCGTGGCACCCTATGTGATTGTGCTGGCGATTGTGGGAATCATCTACGGTGCGTTGGTGGCGATGGTGCAGAAGGACGTGAAACGCCTCGTGGCATATTCGTCTGTTTCCCACCTGGGATACGTGATGCTGGGTCTTTTCGCCATGACCTTGTACGGGGTACAGGGC
>JBNGED010000055.1:0-9630 GCA_049975605.1 Sediminispirochaetaceae bacterium
GAAGAGGGTCTTACATTGCCGATAATTCGTTCGAGACGGTCGGAGACCCGGGTTCTCTCATCTTCAATCCGGGCGTAGAGCCCGTTCCTGCGGTAGATCTCGATCTGCTGGGCAGCCTGGGCTACAGCGGGATCCCCGCCGATGTCCATGACGGCTGTTTTGATTGTCTCCGTCACCGCGTCAGGGTTCTCCAGGAGGTATTTCGCCGCCAGCAGCTTCCGGTTCTCCTCATCGTAGTAGAGAAGAGTCTCGTTCCTGGCCAGCAGTATCAATTCCGGCAGGCGCGCAAGGCATCGGCTCAGGGCTTCCTCGCCCTTTTCCAGTTCCTGTCCCCGGGTGACCTGATACAGAAAGCGCATGAGAATGGCAAATAATCCGGCGATGGCGGTGTACATGGCGAAGTATATGAAGAGACGTGAAGGCGCATTGGTCCCATAGCCCAGATGATAGCCTCCCTGGAGGGCCAGATAGGTCACCGGGCCGGCAGTCCAGGCCAGCTGTATGACCGTACGGCCCCAGGACTCCTTCCGCGCCGCACGAACCACCCGTCTGAGGAAATCTTCTCCGAGATATTCCAAATTATTGGTGATTGAGGATCTGTTCGAACGTAGTTGAAGCTTTCTCAGCCAGGTCATTGCTCTCCGGTATTCCCTTCATTCCGTATATGTATCCACGCCGGGATTGATACTGTATCTGCCTGAAAGTCCCGATATTATACAGTCTAACGCAGTTGATATGCTGTGACAATATTCGTGCGTACTGCTGGAAAGCCGGATGTACTGGTAATCTAACCGGCATTCCTGAATATGAAACAGCGTTCCATATTTTTAAACTTTTCATTGACAGATCTATAATTCGGCTTTAATATTACTAAAATACACATGGAGGTCGAATAAAATGAAAAACAAAGTTTTAATCCTATCTTTGCTGATACTGCTCATCGGAAGCATGTCTGTATTGGCACGGGGCGGACAGGAGGAAGCGGAGGCGGAAGGTCGTCCCGTAATCAAGGTAGCCAGTAATGTGCAGATCCCTCTCAGGATCTATTTTGAAGGAGATGAGATCAAGGGCTACGAGTACGAGCTTTACAAGGAGGCGCTGAACAGGGCCGGTTATGATGTCGAGGTAGTTGATGTGGCTTTTGCCGGTATTTTTGCCGGTCTGCAGGCCGAGAAATGGTCTATCGCGGCTTCAAATGTCTTTATTACCAAGGAAAGGGCAAAAGAGATGGATTTCAGCGAACCCTATCTCGAAAGTTACGACTGCATTATTGTCCGGGATGACGACAGATCGATCAAAGGTCTGGAAGACCTGCAGGGAAAGGTTGTCGGAACGGAAGTAGGAACGACGCAAGCGGCGTACGCTGAGAAGCTGAGGGCCGAGTACGGACCTTTCGAGATCCGCGGCTTTGAAGACAAGGAAACACAGTTCCTGGACCTTGAGCTCAAGAGAATCGATGCGCTCACACTCGGATATCCTGATGCTGTACTGAACATTCAGGAACGGGGAATGTTCGAGATTCTCGGTCACAGTTCGGACAACTTCATGATTGGAGCTTTCTTCCGCAAAGGAGATCCTTTGCAGGCCGAGTTCAACGCCGCGCTGCAGGAGATGAAGAAAGACGGTACAGTAGCCAAAATTTACGAACAATACTTCGGAGAAAAGCCGCCTGCCGGTTCAGCTCCGGTTCGTGTATTTGAACAGCCTTACCAACCGTAGCACTCGTATACCTTTGGGATTTTTAAACTATATACCCGCCGCGGAATTATTTTCGCGACGGGTATTATAGTGATCCGCCCTGGTTCTACTAAATTATAATTGGAGAGTTCACAGTTATGCAGTATTCACTGCTCAAACGGGCAATAGCTCATTTGCACAAGAGATACGGTCATCTTCCCTGGTACCGGCGATACGAGTTCCTGATACCCGGGGTGGTCCTGACTGTTCTCCTGTCCAACCTGGTTCTGCCGGCGCAGGGACGGCCGGAGAGTTTTATCGCACTCCTCCCCATTCTCCTTGTGTTCGCCGTATTTTTCGCCTTCGCAATTCTGATTATCACCGACAGGGAAAAACCGGTCTATTTAAAGAGAATATCCAGTCTACTGATAATCCTGCTGTTCTTTGTATTTTTCTATCAGTACAGCGGTACCCAGTGGGATAGAGTTCAATACCAGTTTTTCAATATAGAAAAAATGGAAGGCGTATGGTCACTGTATATGACCGGTCTGTGGGTGACACTGAAGCTTTCGGCAGTTTCTGCGGCAGCAGCGATGTGTATCGGACTGGTCCTGGGTATACTCCGTTCACTGCATAATCCGGTTCTCGAGATGATACTGAGCGCCTACATCGACTTTTTTCGAGCCATGCCATTGATCGTCAATATGGTTATCGTATTTTACGCCCTCCCATTTCTGGGGATCAATCTGAATGCATTCTGGTCGGCGGCGACTTCACTGATACTTATGAACTCCGCCTATCAAGCTGAGATCTTCCGCTCCGGGATCGAAAGCATTCCCAAGCGGCAGGTCGAGGCTGCGCGCTCCCTTGGTCTGCGGCCGCTACAGACCATGCGGCTGGTGGTTCTTCCCCAGGCGGTCAGAGTTATAATACCGCCTCTGTCGAACAACCTCGTCAGCCTTGTAAAGGATACAGCTGTGGCGTATGTGATCACCGTACCCGAACTGCTGACGAAAGCGCGGCAAGCTGTTGTGTGGAAGCGCAATCCGACACCGATAATACTTTCGATGTTCATATACCTGGCGACTTTACTTCCCCTGACCAGGTATACCAGATTCTTGGAAAACAGGAGCAAGAGATGGGTCAAACGTTAGCAAATAAAGATAATGCGCCGGAGCCGATTATTGAAGTCACCGACCTGCAGAAATACTTTGGAAGCCTCCATGTACTGAAAGGCATCAGCACGAAAATATTTCGCGGGGAAGTGGTCGCCATGATCGGACCCTCGGGAAGCGGTAAGAGCACGTTCCTCCGCTGTCTGAACCGGCTGGAGGAGCCGACTACCGGCAGCATCAAGATAGACGGGACCGAAATCGTTGATCACCGTATCGATATCAACAAGATCCGGACCGAGATCGGGATGGTATTCCAGGACTATAATCTTTTCCCGCACCTGAATGTAATCCAGAATATCACCCTCGCTCCGGTAAATGTACGGCGGATGAAGTATAAGGAAGCCGAGGAGATCGGGATGAAACTGCTGAAACGGGTTGGAGTCGCCGATAAAGCGGACCAGTATCCGTCCAACCTCTCCGGCGGGCAGCAGCAGCGGGTGGCGATCGCCCGTTCGCTGGCGATGCAGCCCAAGATCATGTTTTTTGATGAACCGACTTCGGCGCTGGATCCCGAGATGATCCGTGAAGTGCTGGATGTAATGCGTAATCTGGCCGAGAGCGGAATGACAATGGTCGTAGTAAGCCATGAGCTCGGATTCATCCGCGAAGCCTCGAATAAAATACTGGTACTGGATGACGGCCTGGTTATCGAGGAAGGGACCCCCGACAAGATATTCAACCACGCCGAGAATAAGCGGACTCAGGGCTTCCTGAGCATGATACTGTGATCCGAGCGGGCTACAAGACGGAGGATGGCTATGCAGCCGAATAACATAGTGGCGCGGCTAAACCGCAGATACGGACATCTGCCCTGGTTTAGACGTTATGAATTTCTCTATTCTTTTTTATTCCTTTACACGGTGTACACGCTTTTTTTCATGCCGCCGAGAGGGAGTCTGTCGATAGCGGGAGCTGTTGAAGTTGTACTGACCTATCTTCTCTATATTGCCGTGCTGGTAATTGTTCAGATTGATCGCGAGAAACCGATCTGGTTGAAAAATGCCCTGGCGCTTCTTCTCATCGTGGTCTTCGGGTGGCTTTTCTACCGCTATTCCGGGGCGCGATGGAGTGAACTGAACAGGTATTTTTTTAACTTCTCCATTATGACCGAAGGCAACTTCCTCAGTACTGCCGAAGGGTCCAACAACTGGGTCCTGATGTTCAAGGGCTTGTGGACCGCGGTGAAAATATTCCTTTATTCACTGGTATTTTCCACCATTCTCGCCCTTGCTCTGGCAGTGATAAGAAATATCGTCAATGACAAACTGCTCAATATCTTCATCGATCTGTATGTCGATGTGTTCAGAGCGGTGCCGCCGATTGCACTGCTGATCGTAGTCTATTCATCGCTTCCGTATTCCGGGATCGTTCTCTCCCCTTTCGCCACAGGCGTGCTTACCCTGACACTGATCGAAGGCGCATATCTCTGTGAGGTCTTTCGTTCCGGCATCGACGCTATCCACAAGAATCAGGTCGAATCGGCGAGGTCCCTTGGACTGACGGCCTGGAAGGCTATGAGGCTGGTGATTATACCGCAGGCAGTGAAGATCATAATACCGCCCTATACCAACCGTTTGATCGGACTGATGAAGAGGACCGCGGAATGTTCGGTTATTGCGATCGCGGAAATACTCCAGACTGCGCAGCAGCTGCAGTCGTGGTATTCAAACGCGACTCCCCTGATAATCGGCGCGGGCATGTATATGCTTGTTCTTCTGCCGATGACCAAGCTGGCAACAATCGTCGAACGACGGCGCCGCAGCGCTTGAAGCAACCGTGCTCTGCTATCCGGCCTTTATGCCTGAACATAATGGCGGCCGGGAAGAAATATTATTACCTATGAGGAGAAAAAAATGGAAACCCGAAATAATTGGGAAATGCCGGCGGAATTCCCCGGTCAGTTTTACAGTGTGGAGGCACGCAGAGGACGCGAATTCGTACTGCGGATCCCCCACGAAGCGGACCCTGTCATTGCAATAGGGAACTTTGCAAAGGAGAAAAACATTCGCTTCGGAAAAGTCCATGCCGCGTACATGGGCGCCTTTAAACCGGCAAAGTTCCTGGTTTGGACCCCGGACACTGGTAACCCCGAGAACTGGCACCACGAGCAGGTCATGGAGATACAGAACCTCAATATGCTTCTCGCGTGCGCCGGTCAGATAGGCATAAAGAAGAACTACGAGGGCAGAGAAGAATCATTCGTCGCCCTGCATTTCGTTACCGGCGGAGCGTGGAACGTTCCCACAATCGGCGGTCATCTTGTTGAAGGCACGAAGGTGGCCGGAGTTATGGCTTTCTATGTTACCGAGATCCTGGGTATCGATGTATTGCTTCCCTCTTCCGGTGAAGTGGCCAAGCAGGGTGATTTTCCTGAAAACTGGTATAAAGAAATCGACTGAGTACAGGAGGTACAATAGATGCGAGTACTGATTACCGGCGGGACTGGTTTTATAGGAATGACTCTGGCCGAAGAACTGACCGACCAGGGTGTCGACGTAGTTCTTCTGGCCCGCAGACCGATGCTCCCTGCGATGGAAGCTTCACTCGAGGGGCGTAAGGGGAACTATTTTTTCCATAAAGGAGACATACTGAGCGGCAGCAGTCTTGACGAGGCTATCAGGAAGTATGAAATCGACTCAATCGTCCACGCGGCAGTGATAACACCTGATGAAGAGAGAGAGAAAGAAGAAAGTCACCTCATCGCACAGGTGAACTACATGGGAACTATCGAAGTGCTCGAGGCTGTCAAACGGAACGGCGTGAATCGGCTCGTGTATACGAGCTCCGGCGCCACCTACGGAGATGCCTCCTTCGATGATGAATGGCTTCATGAGGAGAAAAATTACCCCCGTCCGAATGCTCTGTACGGAATCAATAAGTTCGCAGGCGAACAGGCTTACCGGCGGTACAAGAAGATATTCGGTCTGGATATCGTGATCGGCCGGGTCGGCGGGGTCTTCGGCGCCTGGGAACGCTATACGGGAGTCCGGGATACCCTCAGCGGACCCTTCTTCGCGACCAGAGCGGCAGTGCTGGGAGAGCATCCCGCAATTCTGCGGCCCGACAGCAAGGACTGGGTCTACAGCCGCGATATAGCCAGGTCGCTTGCGGCAATGCTCTCCGCCGGGAAGTTCGGCTATGATGTCTATAATCTGAGTTCCGGTTTCATATGGTCCGGAACCGACTGGTGTGACAAACTCAAGGAGGCCTTCCCGAAGTTCGATTACACGATAGTCGACGATCCTGCGGCTGCGGATATAACCGACTTCGGCATGCTGGACAGGAAGCCGATGAATATCGACCGGCTGAAACAGGACCTCGGCTGCGTTCCGGTCTACGATCTGGACCGTTCATTCGAGGACTACATGACCTGGATCAACAGTAACAGCGATTTCTGGGTGAACCCCTGAACGCGCCCGCAGCAAGCTGTAAGGGCATAGAGATCATTTTTTCCCGGAAATTACACCCCCCGGAGCTCGCGCACCAGGGGGCTTTTCATATATCGGTCTACAGTTCCGGAACAGGCGCCTCGCGGGATGCCCTCCATTCTTGTGGATTCCGGCCGATCCCGCTATACTTGCTATCATGACCAATGAAGAGAAGATAGAGCTGAAAAATCTTATACTGACGAAAATCAGGGATATAGAGGAATCCTATCCATATCTGGTTGAAGAGACCAGAGCTATCGAACCGAGTTCGAGTCTCGGCCGCCTCACACGGATGGAAGCAATAAGTGAAAAGGGAATCAATGAATATGTGCTTGCAAAGAACAGACAGAATCTTCAGAAGATGTACAACGCTCTGGACCGGATGGAGAAGGGGAGCTATGGTACCTGTCTGAAATGCGGACGTGAGATTCCCCTCGGACGGCTGAGTCTGGTACCGGAAGCCGTCCTGTGTGTCTCCTGTTCATCCAGTAACAGACAGTAGTTCAGTGATCTCTCTGGATGTCGGTGCATTATAACATGAAGTGAGGTTTATTTCCCCCAGAGCTCCAGGTAGAGGGGCCGCAGCGGATTCAGGGCGGCGTAGAGCCAGGCGGTCTGTCCGGATTCCGTCTCCCGCTGCGGGTCGGCCCCTGCCTCGAAGAGGAGCCGCAGGGTATCGGGGGCCTTCCCGAAGACGGCGTACATCAGCGGGGTCCGGCCCCGGCGGTCGGCGCTGTCGGGGTCCGTTCCGGCTTCGAGGAGCCGCCGCAGGAGGTCCGCGTCGTTGTCGAAGGCGGCGCTGAAGATGTCGGGGGATCGGCCGGAACGCATGGGAGCGCTCATCTCGATCAGGGCGGTCATACGTTCGTAGTACTCGTTGTAGGAATAGTCCGAGCGCCGGCCGCGCTCCTGTTCCATTTCGGAGAGGATGCGCTCCATAACGGCGGGTTCCCGCAGTTCGTCCAGGGCTGTGAGCGCCGCTGATTTGAAGTCCCGGTCGCCGAGGTTCCGTATTATCACTTTTTGTAAAAAATCAGGATCATCGGAGCTGTATTCCAGCGGCGACGGGAGTTCCCATGCGTCCAGGGGCAGCCGGCCGGCCTGCAGCCACACCCATGACTCCTTGATTTTGCCGGGTATATCGTACGCAAGCTCCACGCCGGCCGGGATTTCAGGGCCGGTTATGACTTCTATCATGCGGGCTGTGCCTTTTTCCGGGTCGTATTCGAGCGCCGGCCGGATACTCTGCTTTTGTTCATTGTCCCAGCCGCCGGTCCACTGGAAATAGATCCTGCCTTCGTCCTGTCCATAACGGCAGGACTGCAGGTCGACTTTCCGGCCCGTCATGCAGGCGTCGCAGCTCCACACCCGTTCAATCTTTTGCTGTTCGGCGATTCCCCCCGATTCGGTCGTCGAAAGCCGGTACAGGCTGAAATTACGGTAATAGACCTTCGGCCTGGTCACGACAAACATTGGAATGATGACCTTCCCCGGCATATAGAGAGAATAGGAACTGAGGAAGTAGATATCATCGCCGAACTGGATCCCGCCGGACCGGTTCCAGGAGGTTCGAACCAGCGGCTTTTTTCCGGCGTGCAGCGGCGCCGCGATGGAACATGAGAGAAAAATTATCAACCCGAGAACAACTAATCCGCTTCTTACATACGTCATGGTGTGATTATACCATACAATCTTACCCGCCCGGCCAGCCGGATGCCGAGAAAAAAGGATTGACACTTTTGTTTATCTATTCTAATATTAGAATAGATAGCATGACACACGGTGAAGTAATTCTGCTGCGGCTCCTGAACAGGAGCGACTACTACGGATATCAGCTCGACCGGATCATCGAGGAAAACAGTATACGCCGCTGGGCCGATATCGGTTTCTCCTCGATCTACAACATTCTTAACAAGATGGAGAAGAAGGGCTATGTGGGTTCCAGGTTCGAGAAGGAGTACGGATCGCCGCGGCGGAAAGTCTATTTTATCACCGAAGAAGGGCGGATTGAATTGAGCGGCGAGGTGAAGAGGATGCTGAGGGAACCGGCGGAACTGCACGACGATTTTACAGTCGGGATTGTCGTTTCCGATGTTCTGAATGAAGACGACTTCGCTCATTGTCTTGCCGATTACCGGAAGCACCTGAGCAGCAGGCTCGAGTTCCTCGAGAAAAAGCTTCCCCGGGCGGTCAGGGAAAAGGAGCATGTCATGCTCGCTTTCGACAGAGTGAGACACCTCACGGAGGCGGAGATCCGTTGGATCGACAGTCTGTGAGATAAATTTTTTTACATAACTATTCTAATTATAGAATAGGGAGGAGACAACTATGAATACGACATTATACTATTACAGCGGTACCGGGAATTCGCTCTCGACGGCGAAAAAGTTAGCTGCTTCGATCGGTGAAACGGAAATAGTACCTATCAGCGAAGTGCCTGGAAATCCGCCGGAGCGCCGCGGGAAAACGATAGGCTTCATCTTCCCCACACATGCCTACGGCCTGCCGCGAAGCGTTCGGGAGTTTGCGGAGACTTTTTCTCCGGAGCCCGGTACCTACATATTCGCGGTCGTTTCGTGCTGCGGCATCCCAGGTCCCGTTCTCAAGGAGCTCGACAAGAATCTGAAAAAAAATGGACACGGCCTGGACGCGGGCTTCGCCGTTCTCGACCCTTCCGGCTCGCTGTCCGCCGATCCTGATAACGACGCTGTTCAAAGGATTATGATATCGGTCAACCGGGGAGCACAGCCGCAGCCAAGTTCTGCCCGTCTGCCGGAGATTGTCGAGACTGTTCGAGCCAGGGCTCCGCATACTCCGGAGTCGAGCAATTTGCTCACCAATCTGCTCGGCGGCTTACTGCACCGGCTGGCGGCAGGAACCTTTCCCGCTTCAGGCCGGAAATTCCGGGTAAGCGATGTCTGTACCGGCTGCGGAATGTGCGCCAAAGTCTGTCCCCGGGACAACATTCGATTTAACGATAACGGTCGGCCGGAGTGGGGGGATGACTGCGAGTTCTGTCACGCGTGCATCCAGTGGTGTCCCAACACGGCAATTGAGTACGGTGACATCTCCGTTGGGAAGCCCCGTTATCACAATACCGAAGTCACCATTTCCGAGATGGTCCTTCGATGAGCCTGCTTTTTCAAGGAGATTCTGGATGCTGAAGAATACTATCTACAAAAATCCTGTCGGCTGGGCGAAAACCCTCGCCGGAACAAAGAAGAGATATCTTATAAGCTCCGCCTGCACCGGACTTGTCGGGATCTTATTGGTCGTCCTTTCCGCGGCTGCTCCGCAGTGGCCGCGGATCAGGATTCTGAGTTCGATCATGATATTCATCGCGGCTTTCG
>JBNGED010000056.1:0-2615 GCA_049975605.1 Sediminispirochaetaceae bacterium
TGCCGATGCCGTTGATGAGATAGCGGGTGGTCCGTCTTTTCTCTTTCATCATAGAGTGAATGGTGAGGGGCGTCAGATGTCCATTAGCCTGCTGTATCGCTTCCGAGATATCCGGAAAGGCGAGAATGAAACCGGCGAGTTCATCGCCGCGTCTCAGAATTTTCACGAGGGAGGGATCGGTAGCGGTGATAAGGTCGTCCATCATGTAGTCTATCTCGGCGCTGGTCATCGGGCAGAACTCATCGCGGTCGCCGAAGGAGTTGTTGTAGAGTTCGCCGATTTCCCGGGCTATTTCCTGGAGCTCCTTCTTCGTCTTCAGCTCCGGGGTGCTGTACCGGCCCCGCTTCATGGCGAGGTCCGCGAAGATGCGGTACTTCTGAGGGAGTCCCTGCATGTCCGCGTTGATCTCGGCGCTGAAAAAATCCTTGTACTTTTCGAAGCCGACCCCTTCGATCAGCTCCCGGTAGTAGGGGAGGTGATAGTTCATCATCGTCATGGCCGCGGTCTCATCGAAGCCGTCGATCAGAATGCCGGCCCCGGTGAAGCCTGAAAATCCCTGGGGGCCGGTGATGCGGTCGAGGCCGCGTTTCCGCGCCCAGTCCTCCGCGAAGGAGAACAGCTCCCGGACGGCCCTGAGATCGTCCTTGGTCTCGAAAAAATAGAAGCGGGCGTCTTTTTTCCCCTGATAGTCGTTGAATTTCTTCGGTTCCAGCAGAGCGATCCGGGCGACGGTCTCTTCGTCGCGCCGGGCGATGAAGAACTCCCCCTCAGAATGGTTGAAATACGGGTGGCGGCCGGCGATGATCTGCTTCAGGGAACGGTTGAACCAGGGGACGTAGTGGGGATTGTTTTTATATACGACGAAGGGGAGCTGGATGAACTCTTTTTCCTGGGGAGTGGACGGCAGGACCTTCTCGATATGGACAGATTCGGTCATAAAAACGATCCTCCTTGGGGATTCTAAACGAGCCCCTTCAAGGCGTATGCCAGCATAACACCGAGATAGTTGCCGATTACCCAGCCGACGACGCCGATAAAAATACCGCTCACCACGATCTCCCGGTTCTTGAGCGCCGCCGCTACCACGGGAACGAAGGGCGGAGAGAAGATGAAGGCCGTGGAGGTAATGATATGGGTGTCCACATCGATGCGGAAGAGGGCCGAAAGGACGAGATGGATCAGGGAGACCAGAAACAGCAGGACCGCTACGTACAGGATGACGACGGGAGTGGATACGACCAGTTCGGTCACGTCGGCCATGGAGCTGACCGCCAGGGAAAAGACCAGAATCAGGTAGTACCCGAGCTGAAAGGAGTTCTTCCAGCTGCGTACGGTGGGAATAAATGAAAGCAGCACTCCGATGGTGGTGATCGTGAGAATGGCCGCCGGCAGGGCGGCATTTTCCGGCAGGAAGAGAGTGAAGGACCCGCCGACGGCGAATACCACGACGGCCAGGCCCAGGGCCTTGAGCATGTCCAGCAGCTCCCGCTTCGAATAACCGGTAAAATAGGGGGTGAGGGTGTGATAGTTCCCGTCATCCTCCTCCGATGAATTGAAGGGCGGAAGTATATGGCGGAAGAGCCGCGGAAAGACCCCCACCAGGAGCAGGAGCACGAAGGCCGACACGATGACGTCCGAGCCGTGGACCGCCACGTACAGGAGCGAATCGATCTTCAAGGCCGTCCCTATGGCCGCCAGATTGGGAGTGCCGCCGGTATAGACTCCGACGAGCATTCCGGCCACCTTCCAGCTCTCGGGACCGATGAAGCGATTGAAGATGAGGAAGGTCGCCACCGTTCCGATCGTCACCGCAATGATAGCTGAAAAAAGCGAAAACACCGAGCTGCGGGCCAGTTTTTTCCAGTGAGAGAGATTGAGGGTGAAAAACATCAGCGGCAGCGCCACCGGTACGGTGAGGGTCGTCATTATCTCCTGCAGAGCACCGATGTTGTCGGGAAACACGTTGATATTCCCGATCAGCAGGCCTATGCCGTAGGCGATGACGATGGCCCCCAGTTTGGCAAGCATGTCGTACTTGTAGGTCAGAAAGAGGATGACCGCCGGGGTAATCAGGAAAAAAACTGCCCATCCAATCAGTTGCATACCAGTGTACTCCTCCGATACTCACGGGTTGAGTTCGTTATAGACACGATCGATCACGGCGCGCAGCTCAGGGACACCCGCGGCGTAGCGCAGCAGGGCTTCGAGGTATCCCTCGGGAGCCCCGATATCGTACCGCTCGCCTTCGATCCGGCGGTGGACCACCTTGCCCTCTTCCATCAGCTTCTGCAGCGCATACACATGGTAATATTCACCTTCCCCGGTATGCAAGCGCCAGCCCTCTTCGAGGAGGGGAAAAATCTCCGGCGTAAACAGGTATCTTCCGATGGAGGCCTCCCGGCTGGGTTCGCTGCCGGGGGCCGGCTTCTCGACGATGTTTTTCACATGGATCCGGTCGGCATCCAGCTCGAGCACTCCGTAGCGGTTGAGGTCGGGGGGATCGTGCATGGTGGCCATTACGGAGGCGCCGGTATCGTTGTAGGTATCGATGAGCTGCCGGCTGAGGGAAGGCTCGCCGAAGTGGATGTCGTCCGGATAGGCAACCACGAAGGGCC
>JBNGED010000056.1:2625-3919 GCA_049975605.1 Sediminispirochaetaceae bacterium
AGGAGGGCGTGTCCCGTGCCCCGCATCTCCTGCTGGTGCACGAAGGCGAAGTTGGCCTTGTAGGGCTCGATCCTGGCCAGTTTCTCCCTGCTTCCCTCCCTGGAAAAAACTCCTTCCAGCTCCATCTCCCGGTCCAGGAAGTCCTCCAGACTCTTCTTCCGCCTGGAGGAGAGAATGACGATCTCCTCGATACCCGCGGACAGGAATTCTTCGATGATAAATGCGATGGATGGTTTCGTAATCAGGGGGAGCATTTCCTTCGGGACGGTTTTGGTGACGGGAAGGAACCGGGTTCCGTATCCCGCGGCGACGATCAGTCCTTTCATCAAGCGCTCCTTTGCAGAATCGGCCCGGCGGCAGCAGAAAGCAGGAAACAGTACGCAGCAAGTAATATGCAGTACTATAGAGCCGACTCGCATAGAGTATGCACACACCGGGAAAAAATCAACCTTTTTTTCCGCTTTGATTGACGATTCACGGGGTGCGGGATACATTGAGGCCATGCAAAAGAGCCTGTTGTACATCTGCGCACTGCTGTGCGCAGTCCTTTTTTCCCTGACCAGCTGCTCCGGACGGCAGGATATCGTTCTGGAGAACAGCGGCCGCGGAACGACACGGATGGAAATAGAACTGCACCCCTTCTTCGTCCAGTACCTGCGGGACCTGACCGCCGCCTTCGGCGATCCGCTTGCCGACCCGCGGGAGTTCCGGGTCTTCGACGAACTGAAGATCGCCCGCTCATTCGGACAGATCGAGGGGCTCTCTCTGGAAAAATTCGAACGCTTCGCCCCGGGGCATATCGTCCTGGAGGCCTCTTTTTCCGATCCTTCCCAGGTGGTGCCCGTCCCGGAGGGGGCAGACATACAGCCTGTGCTTACATTCGGCAGGAGCCGTGCAGGCGGACAGGTCCTGCATACCCTCGAGCTGTATCTCGACTCCGGCAACGTGCAGAGCCTCTACAGCCTGCTGGGGGTGGAGGAGCAGCAGAACATGCTCACCTTCGGCCCGCAGCCGGACCCCATGAGCAGGGAGGAGTACATCGACATGATGTCCTACGCCCTAGGAACCTACGCCGAAGAATCGGCCCTCAGGAAAATTCTCGAGTCCCAGGAGATTGATATTTCGGTCAGGGTCGAGGGAACGATCGTGGACGGCGAAGGGATCTCCTACCGCGGCGATACGGCCTCACTGACGCTGCCTTTTCTCCGGCCGGCAACTCTGGAAGAGCCGGTGTACATTAGTATCACCTGGCGGGAGTAAAAACCGTCGCCGGTCTCAATTGCCGGGCCGCTCA
>JBNGED010000056.1:4019-9540 GCA_049975605.1 Sediminispirochaetaceae bacterium
AGTATCACCTGGCGGGAGTAAAAACCGTCGCCGGTCTCAATTGCCGGGCCGCTCACAGCTGTGAGGGCCGGTTGTCAGCTGGACCCTGCATGAGCCGGGCCGGGATTCAATTGCCGGGCCGGTCAGCTTTGAAGGGCCGGGCCGCTCACAGCTGCAGGAGCATCTCCTCGTAGGTCGGGTAGGGCCACAGGTCCTTGGGAATGAGCTCCTCCAGACGGTCTCCGAAGAAGCGCACGTCCTTCATTTTTTCGAATACACTGTACCGGTAAAAATATGCCTGCGCGGCATGATCTCCGGTTATGGCATTGGCCTCTTCCAGGAGTCTTTCCAGCTGGCCAGTCTCTTCGTCCAGACCGTGTATCGCCTCGAGGACCTGCTTCAGCAGCTTCTTCTGTACGGATACATCCAGCTGCGGATCAACGGCATAAACCGCCCGGGCGGCGCCGGCAAGTTCGCTCACGTAGCGGTTGGCTGCCGGCAGAATTGCGGTCCTGACCATGGAGATCATGACGTTGGTCTCGATGACAATCTGTTTGCTGAATTTTTCAAAATAGATCGCTTCCCGCGAGAGCAGCTCATCCCTCGTATATATCTGCTGCTCTTCGAAGAGGCGGACGGCGTAATCCTTGGTGATCTCGCCGATTGCGTCCACCGTACTCTTGAAGTTGGGAAGCTTGCGCCGCTCCGCTTCCCTGATCCAGTCATCCGAGTAGCCGTTCCCGTTGAACACGATCCGCCGGTGCTTGCGGTAGGAGTCCTTGACGATTTCACGTACCGTGACATTGATATCTCTTCCCTCTGCGTTGCTTTTTTCCAGGATATCCGCGAATTCCTGCAGGACCGAGGCAGCGGCGGCGTTCAGTACGGTATTTGCCAGGGCGATGGACTGGGAGGAGGGGACCATACGGAACTCGAACTTGTTCCCGGTAAAGGCGAAGGGGCTGGTACGATTCCGGTCGGTGAGGTGCTTCGGCAGCTTCGGAAGGTTGGTGTAGCCGATCTGGAGGTTCTCCCCGTTTCTTACCTTCACCGGAGTGTCGTTTATCAGGTGGTCGAGGACCTCCGTCAGTGTATCGCCCAGGAAGATGGAGATGATCGCCGGCGGCGCTTCGTGCCCCCCGAGGCGGTGATCGTTGCCCGTGTTGGCGGCGGACATCCGCAAGAGCGGAGCGTACAGGTCCACCGCTTTAATGACTGCCGCCAGGAAGAGGAGGAACTGGGCATTGTCGTGGGGATCGTCCCCGGGCTGCAGGAGGTTGATCCCGTCGTCGGTGGCAAGGGACCAGTTGTTGTGCTTCCCGCTTCCGTTGAAATCCTTGAAGGGCTTCTCGTGCAGGAGGGCCACCAGGTTGTGGCGGTTGGCAATCGTGCGCAGGGTCTCCATCACCAGCTGGTTGTTGTCGGTGGCGACGTTGGCTGTTGAGTAGATAGTGGCCAGCTCGAACTGGTTGGGAGCCACTTCGTTGTGCTGCGTCTTGGCGGATATGCCGAGCTTCCAGAGCTCGTGGTTGAGCTCATGCATGAAGCCGGCGGCCCGCTCCTTGATGCTGCCGAAATAATGGTCGTCCAGCTCCTGCCCCTTGGCCGGGGCGGTCCCGAATACGGTCCGGCCGGTAATGAGGAGGTCGGGCCGCCGGTCGAAGAACTCCTTGTCGATGAGAAAATACTCCTGTTCCGCTCCGACCGACGGAAGGACGCGTTTGGAGCTGGTGTTTCCCATGGCCCGCAGGACCCGCATTGCCTGCCGGTTCACCGCTTCCATGGAACGCAGCAGGGGCACTTTTTTATCCAGGGTCTCCCCCCGGTAGGAGATGAAGGCGGTGGGAATGTAGAGGGTGACCCCGGTTTTGTCCTCCTTCAGAAAAGCGGGGCTGGTGGTGTCCCATGCAGTGTAACCCCGTGCCTCGAAGGTCGCCCGCAGCCCTCCGCTGGGAAAGGAGGAGGCGTCCGGTTCGCCCATGATCAGCTCGGCCCCGGAGAACTCCATGATCACCCGGCCGTCCATGGTCGGTGATATGAAGGCATCGTGCTTTTCCGCGGTGAGCTCGGTGAGGGGCTGGAACCAGTGGGTGTAATGGGTCGCGCCGTGCTCGATGGCCCAGTCCTTCATCGCGCTCGCGACAACTTCGGCCACTTCGATGGAGAGCTCTTTTTTCCCCTCCTGCACGGCCTTCAGGTCTGCGTATACCGGTTTGGGCAGCCGCTGCCGCATCACTCCCTCGCTGAATACATGGATGCCGTAGATTTCGGTCAGCGGGGTCTGACTGTAATCGGTGTATTTATAGTTCATATTTTATCTCTCCATTGAGGTGATTTTTCTGCTTCTAACTATACCGTATCCGGCCCCGGTCTGTCTGCATGGTTGGCGGTTATCTGTCCTGTGCTGAGATGACTGGGCCCGGATTCTCTAACCAGCAGCGGGTTCTTTAACCAGCGGGTGCTTTAACCAGCAGCGGGTTCTCTAAACAGCAGCGGGTGCTTTAACCGGCCGGCGGAAAAACTTTGTATTTTTTTACAAAACCGCTGGGCCGGTAGCTCATCTTGGCCTGCCTGAGGCCCTCGTCGCCGAGGTCCTGTTCGCGGTTGATATGTATGTAGTGGCGGGGAAGCATCGAAGCGAACGACCGGTTCACAAACTGGTAGATCCCCTTGTATTCGGAGAGAGCCTTCTCGAAATGGATGGCGAAACACCGGCCCCTTGCCAGGGGTTCTCCCAGCGAATAGGCGGAGGGTCGGCCGTCGACGTAGGTCAGACAGCCTGTTAGGTTGAACTGGTCCATTTTTTCGATTGCTTCACGGGCGGCATCATAGTCGCCGGGTTCGTCCCTTCCTTCCATCCACCTGTCGAGGACTTTCAGGGTGTCTTCCCGGTTGGATGCGTTTATCCGCTTCTTCTCGTAGCTGTAGTTATTGATGAAGGCGTTGACCAGGTTCCGTTTCTTGTGAAGCTTCTTCCCGGCCAGATGTGCCAGGTCTTTTCTCAGGTAAAGATAGTCGAAGTTGTCCCGGTCTTCGTAAACGGTGCAGCCGTTTTTTTCGAGTTCGATGCGGAAGGAATCCACCGCCGATTCGGGAAAATTTTTCAGGTAGTCATGGGTCTTAAAGAGGTCTTCGATCAGCTGCAGATCGGAGGCGCCGCAGGGCAGCATGAAAAATCTCTTACCTTCTTCATCGGTGCCGGATATGGACAAATGCTGATCGGGCAATGCGGTCAGGGCGTAGTTATATTTCTCCCTGAAGAGATACAGGTTGGCGAAGGTGAATTCCGAGATTCCATCCTTCAGCATGGCGAGGCGGGGATGCAGATCCTCGCGCATGCTCCAGTCGATTGGTGAAAATTCCGGGTAAGTTGGTATCATATTGAAAAGGATAATAAATTTTTCTCCATCGATCACTACAGTATGTCGAAGAATGGTGTTATTTTCTCCATAAATAGTTATTATTTCATTAGTTGTTAGATTGAGCTTAAAATTTGAAAGCAGATTGCCAACATCTTCTTGTATATTAAAGAAGAAGTTAAGTTGCTAACACCAATCTTCTACAAACTAGTTTTACTTGGTGGGAAATTTTACTATAGTAAACCCATGACTACATACGACCGCACATGGCTCAAAGAGCAGCTGCTTGACAGATTTATCCGCTACGTAAAGATCGATACTACCAGCGACCGGCAAATCGAGGAGATCCCCTCCACACCCGGGCAGTGGGACTTGCTGAACCTGCTCAAGAAGGAAGTTCTTGAACTTGGAATCGAAGATATCACACTCAACTCCAACGGCTATCTGATCATCAAAGTGCCGGCTCGGGGACTGCCGGCGGGGGGCACGCCAGCCGAGGGTTCTTCAGCAGGCGGCCCGTCAGCACAGGCCGCGCCGGCCAAAGGAAGACCGGATAGCGGCCCGGCAGCACAGGGCACGTCAGCCGGTGCTACGCCGGCCAAAGGAAAGCCGGCCAGCGGATCGACAGCACAGGCCACGCCGGCCAGCGGCACCTCAGCCGGAGGTGCGTCAGGTGAAGCCAGTCAGACAACCATAGGTCTCATGGCCCATGTAGACACGGCGTCCGATGTGAGCGGGAAAAACGTGAAGCCCCAGGTATTCGAAAACTACCAGGGCGGAGATTTGTCGATCGGCAACGGCCTGGTCCTGAAGGCCGATGAAAACCCGATGCTGGCTGAGAGTTTCGGCGATACCATCATCACTTCGGATGGAAGTACCCTTCTCGGGGCCGATGATAAGGCGGGTGTTGCCGAAATAATGACGGCCCTCACCTGGCTGATGAATCATCCGGATGTATCCCATGGGCCTCTTGAAATCATTTTTACTCCTGATGAGGAGACCGGAAAAGGGATGAACCTGTTCCCGCTGGATTCTCTGGAGGCAGAATGCTGTTATACCTTCGACGGGGGGGAACGGGGAACCATCGAGGGTGAATGTTTCAATGCCTATGCGGCCCGGATTCTTTTTACCGGGAATGTGGTGCATCTCGGGATTGCCCGGGGAAAACTGGTGAACGCGGTCACGATGGCTTCTCATTTTGTCAGTTTACTGCCGCGGAATGAGTCTCCCGAGGCCACAGACGGCCGATACGGGTATTATACGCCCTTCGAGATCCGTGGAGACCTGGAAAAGGCGGAGTTGAACGTGTATCTGCGGGATTTTGAGAGCGACGGTATGGAACGGAGACTGGCGGTTTTACAGCAGCTGGCGGAGGCTGTTGAGGCGGTTTTCCCCGGGGGGAAGGTGAAGGTGGAGAGCAAGCGGCTCTACACCAACATGCGGGACTACATCAACAGGGAACCGAGGATCATGGAGATGCTGGAGGAGGCGATCCGCCGAACGGGCGTGGAGCCTGAGCGTAGAATAATCCGGGGCGGAACTGATGGTTCCAGGTTAAGCGAGATGGGGATTCCGACTCCGAATGTCTTCACGGGGGGCTACAATTTTCACAGCCGTCTCGAGTGGGCTTCTTTGAATACGATGGTTGAGGCGGCGGAGACGGCGATCAATCTGGTGAGGCTCTGGGGCGAGGGATAAGACAGCTGATTGCCGTCGGGATCTGGACGGTGAGCGGGGCGGAGGAACCCTGACAGGCGGCTGAATCTGCCGGCGAATCTGCCGGAAAAGTGCGGCGGTCGGGCATTTATACCAATTTGGATTCAAAAAGCGGCTGTTTGCCGCTTTTTTTTATTATTGGGTGAAAAGCGCTGCAAATCTTTGAACTACTATTCCGGTCGTGCTATAGTGTAAGCGTATGGAGAGAATAAAAATGATGAAAACGAAGCTGATGAGAACGACCGGCGTGTTTCTCTTGCTTTTTTGTGTTTTGATACCGGCGGCGGCGAACGAGGTTGTTGGAGAGATTGTTTATATTGAAGGTAGTGTAGAAATCTATCGCGACGGCGAAAGGCTGTCCTGGCGTATGGTCGATATCGGGTCTCTTGTGGAAGAGTTCGATATGGTGCAGACCGGCGACAACGGTTACGTGGAGATTTCCCTGACCCAGGGGGGCGGTTCAATGG
>JBNGED010000057.1:0-2705 GCA_049975605.1 Sediminispirochaetaceae bacterium
TCACATGTTCACCATGCCCCAGGAACAGTACCTGGACACTATGGAAAAAAATCCGGGAGAAGTGAAAGGCGATCTCTACGACCTGGTCTGCAACGGCTACGAGATGGCTTCCGGGTCGATCAGGATCCACGATCCGGAGATCCAGAAGCGGATCTTCAATATCGTCGGCTTCTCGGAAGAGGAAGCGGAACGGAGGTTCGGGTTCCTGTTGAAGGCTTTCCGCTACGGTCCGCCTCCCCACGGAGGGATCGCTCCGGGACTCGACCGGCTGGTCATGGTCATGGCTCAGGAGGAGTCGATCAAGGAAGTGATAGCCTTCCCGAAGAACAATGTGGGAATCAGCCCCATGGACGATTCTCCCTCGCCGGTGGACGAGCAGCAGCTGAAGGATCTGTTTCTGAGACTCGAGCTTCCTGAAGAGGAGCCCGGAGAAGCGGAAGATCAGTAGGCGCTGTACGGCAGGACCTCACGGAGGTCCACTTTAATCCGAACCTTCGAGTGGAAGCCCCCTGCATCGATTATCGTGTAGGGCGGCTCCGCCAGTAAAACCCGGGCTTCAATCTGCCTGGGTTTGTTTTTTATCTGCCTGCGGACATATTCACGGATTGCGTTCTTGATTGCCTGATCGAAGGAATCAAATTTAGCCCGGTATCCTTCGTAAAGTGGGGAAGTACCACGCCCGGCCACCGATTCAAAGGTATTGCTGCTCCATGATTGGAGCCGGGCAGCCTGGTAATCGGCCAGGTCGTAGCGTATATGTACGTAGTATTTGTTCTCATGGGTACGAACATCCAACACCCGGAGGGCCGGATCGCCGGCGGGAATCAAAGCCCGGGCTTCCACCTCGAGCTCCTCTTCAACCTGCCTGGCCCTGTCCGAAGGCACATAGCGGACTTCAAACCCGTAGATCATTCCCGACAGGACAATACGAGCCTCCTCAAGTGTTCTGCGGATGGCTTCATCCTGGGAAATGACGCCGCCCTGTTCGAGATCGACCGCGGGGTCCAGTTCAGTCCAGAACTCCGCTGCGATGACATCGGTGCCGGTCGGGTATGCGGAAAGTGCTGCGGCGACGGTAAAAGAGAGAACGAAGGCAGCCGCGAGAGCGGCGGCATTTTTCAGGAGCGGCGCTGAATAATGCTGGTCAGGTACCTTTTTCAGCGCCAATATCCTCCCCGCCCTCCGCTTTTGAATGACTGGATCGGGTTGATTCCCAGCCGAACGACCAGATAGAGATAGGCGAAGCCGAAGCCTGCCAGATGGGTCAGGTGGGCCACTCCGCTCTGCGCGCCGGACAGTTCATTGAAGAGCTCGATGAGGGTGTATCCGATCACGAGAACCGGGGCCCGTACAGGGAAGAGTCCCCATATGTAGATATTGGCGTGCGGGTAATAGACCGCGAAGGCGAGCAATACGCCGAATACCGCGCCCGAAGCTCCGAGGAGTACGACTCCGTACATACCGGTCAGGATGTAGACCACGAAAGAGAAAACTCCCGCCAGTGTTCCCGTAGTGAGATAGAAGAGGAGGAATTCCCGGCTTCCCATACGCCGTTCGACCTGAGTTCCGAAAAAGAGCAGCCCCAGCATGTTGAACAGGAGATGGAACAATCCGGAATGGCTGAACATGTAGGTGAAGAACTGCCATAGATACAGCCTCTCGAGGATGAGCCCCGGGATAAGGGCCGTGTAATAGACGCTGTTCCTGCTCACCATGTTGAGGAAGAACACCGCCACATTGGCCAGAATCAGCGCAAAAGCGTAGTTTTCATTGGTATGCCGCAGGGGGCGGCGGATAAATGACTGGTTCATAGTCAGAAGGTAGTATCTTTTCACGCAACGGTCAAGCGGAAGCGTCCTGTTCGCCGGCGGGCGGATCCCTGAAGGGCTGCGCGGCTTCTGCGGGCGGGGCCGGCCGCGGTGCGCGCGTGGTCCGAAGTGTGTGTATGTGAGGCCCGGACCCGGATCTTTTGTCCGCCCGCGGTGTAGCGCAGGTGCTTTCCGGCTGTTATAGTAGGATGTAGGAATGAAACGCTCACGACCAGATCACTTCAGCATCAAGGCCAAACAGGAGGGCTATCCGGCCCGATCTGTTTTCAAGCTCCAGGAAATCGACCGCAAACACGGTATCCTGAAAAAAGGGTACCGTGTGCTCGATATCGGCGCCGCGCCGGGCAGCTGGAGCATGTGGACCGCCGAAAAGGTTGGACCGAAAGGTTCCGTTACCGCGGTCGATCTGAAGGAATGCGCCATCCCCGCCAGATACCGGAATGTCACCGTACTTCAGGGAGACGCCTTCTCATCGGACGTCCGCGGGAAGATAGACGCTTCCGGTCCCTTCGACGTCATCCTCAGCGACGCGGCCCCCGCCACGACCGGCAACCGTACGGTGGACACCGCCCGTTCAGCCGCCCTGGCAGAGCAGTGCATCGCCGCATCCGGCTCACTGCTGCGGGAAGGGGGCAGCCTTGTATTCAAGCTTTTCCAGGGCGGAGAAGAACAGCAGCTGATGCAGAAGCTCAGAGAACTGTTCGCTTCCGTGAAGACCTTCAAGCCGAAGTCGAGCCGCAAGGACTCGTTCGAGATATTTTTCATCGGTGTCGGGTTCCGGCCGCCGGCCCCGCCGCCGGCCCCGCCGGCGCCCTCGTCTCAACAAGAGAGCCGGGAGGAAGCATGAAGACACAGATACGGCGCCGCCGCCTGCAG
>JBNGED010000057.1:2715-9498 GCA_049975605.1 Sediminispirochaetaceae bacterium
AACCGGAATTCCGCAATGCCGCCGGAATGAACCGCCTGCAGAACACGCTCGTGGAGGGTGCCTACTTCGTACGGGGGAAACAACAGCTCAGAGTGAACGGCCGGAATTTCAACAACGACTGCACGGGGACGGTGCTTGCTATCTACTGGTACGCGGGGATAGATCTTGCACAGCCGCTGGCCCGGTACACGGGGAACGGCGTCAGCCGCCTGTACCAGTACCTCGAGGACGCCCGGGTGCTGATGGAGACCAGGGATCCGGCCGCCGGGGACATCATCTTCTGGGACAATACCTACGACCGCAACGGAGACAGCCGGCCCAACGATTTTCTCACCCACACGGGAATGGTCGTGGGGGTCGAAAATGACGGCACGATACATTACGTGCATCACAACTACCGGAAGGGAGTCGTCTTCGCCCGCATGAACCTCTACAAACCGGATGTGTACACGGAAGAGGTGGAGGGACGGCCGATCATCGTCAACTCACCCATGCGGATGAGAGGCTCCCCGGATTACGACAAATGGCTGGCTTCGGAACTCACCCGCAACTTCGGGCAGGCATGGAGGATGTTTTAGCTCGGGATCCGTGGCGGTCCTGGTCCGAAGGAAAGTCGAGCCGGGACCGCTTTTTTTTCAAAAATCCTTCAGTTCGCTCTCCAGCAGTTCGACGACGTCCTTGAACTGGGGACGGTTCTTCTCATGGGCATCCATCAGGGCCCTGTGGGCTTCCACGAGCATATGGAGGTCGTCGCGGCGCTCCCGTTCCTGATCGGGTATTTCCTGGAGGTCCTGGTCCTCAGGGTACTCTTCGACGATGGTAAAAAGCCTGTCAAAATGCACGCTCTTCAATATTTCATTGATGTCTTCGTTGGGAGATAGAATGGTGACATGTATAGCGGGATTGTTCCGCGCCCGCCCGGCGATTTTGGCAATCAGCCCGAGATTGGTGCTGTCGATATATATCGCCTCGGAAAGGTCGAGAAGCACGTTCCGGTATCCCCTCTCCATCAGACCGTCTACGAAGTGATCGAAACCGGAACTGGACGTGTATTTCAGATTCCCCACCATCTTCAGGTATGTTATGTCGTCTTTTTCGGCAAAAAAGTACCTACCCCGATCCATTCAGACCGCTCCTCTTCATCATCAGAAAGGTTATATCATCCGGAAAACTGAATTGACGTGAAAGCCCCAGCTGCTCGGTAATATCCTGCAGCGAAAGGTCCGTCCGCGCGAAAATGGTGCGCATCAGGTTGCGCTTCTCCTTGATCGAGGCATGGGGCAGTATTTCCAGAATGCCGTCGGACACCATCAGAAGGGCTGCGTGCTGAGAGATTTCGATCTTCTCATCGATGAACTCCGGTTCGGCGAAGAGCCCGACCGGCGTACCGGTCCGCGAAAGGGGCGTGACGCCTCCATGGTCCCGCAGCAGCGGATAGGGGAACTGACCGCAGTTGGTATACCGGAGGATGTTGTGTTTCAGGTCGATGACTCCGTAAAAAATCGTCAGGTACTTCCCGAAATTTTCCCGCAGCAGTTCGCTGTTGAGGCGTTTGACCAGCATATAGGGCCGGATAATCATCGAATCGCCTTCGTTCCAGTAGCTTTCGAGCTGCAGGTCAATGAAGTTTTTCAGAAGAACGGTAATGAAGGCCGATGAAATGCCGTGTCCGGAAACATCGGCCATGTAGAATCCGAGCCTGTTTTCGTCGATCTCGAAATAATCGAGAAAGTCCCCGCTGAGATACATGGAGGAATATACCCGGCTGGAGAAAGTGCAGTCCTTGAAAGTCTTCTGTGTGTCGGGCAGGAGCTTCTGCTGCATCCGGCCCCCGGCGGCATGGTCGTTTTCGAGCCGTGATATGTAGGACCTTAATTTGAGATTAGCATCCGACAGGGCATTCGTTCGGTCCTGGACCTTCCTCTCGAGGGAGTCGTTCAGCTTTACTATGGTCCGCTGGTCCCGGTAGGAACGGAATGCATTTATCAGGGACGACCGTATCTTCCTCGATGCGAAATCCCCTGTATTCCGGTAGTCGCTTATGTCGTAATCGATAATGAATCTCTCTTCCGGTATGGAATTCTCCCCCTCGGTCTTGAGGATTATTCTCAGTTGCTTCGCATTCAATTCATTCCGGATTATATGAATAATGCCGAAGCCGTTCGGCTCTTCTTCCTCTGCCAGATCGACTATCGCTACTGCTATGTCCTTCTGTTCGGTGATACAGTCATACGCTTCCTGCGCGGAATACACATCGAAGAGTTCTACTTTACGGTCTCCAAAACGCATATCCTGAAAAACAGTCCGGGCGAGACTGTGCAGTTCTTCATCAGTATCGACTATCAGCACTTTCCACACTGGAGGGAAAAAAGCTTCCGTCACACTCTGATCATCCGCCACGCACAGCCGTCCTTTGCATTATCATTTCCATTCCCCCGATTAGATGTAGCATACACACAGGACATTGATAAGTCAAATAGGCATAAAAGGACTGCGGTGACATCCCGCGAATATGCACCGGCCCGGCGGCCGAAGATTCAGACATAGCTGTGCAGACCTCCGACCAGGTAGTTCACCCCGAAAAAGGTAAACATGGCGCAGAGCAAACCCGCAATCGCCACCACGGCGGTGACCCGGCCTTTTTTCCCCATGATGATCCTCAGATGGAGATAGAGGGTGTATGCCAGCCAGGTGACCAGCGCCCAGGTCTCCTTGGGGTCCCAGCTCCAGTAGCTCCCCCAGGCCTGTTCGGCCCAGATCATGCCGAAGACCAGGGCGCCGACGGTAAACAGGAAGTAGCCGATCAGGATCGAGGTGTATGCGATCCGGTCCGCCTCCAGTCTCACCCGTTCGGACCCGGCCGCAAGAAACACGACGGCCGCGGCGAAGCCGACGACGAAGAAGGCTTCCCCGATGAAGCTCAGCAGCACATGAAAGATCAGCCAGTACGACTGCAGGGCGGGTACCGGGGGCTGTACCGAGGAGGGTACCAGCGGTGAGGACGCCAGCGCGAGCAGGAGAAACCCGATAATGGTCCCGATAAACAGGATGAGGCGGTGTCCGTGTATCCAGTCACGGCCCTCACCCTCATGCGCATCCGGAGTTCCGATCCTGCGGGCGATCAGGTACTGCAGGATGCATATCACCGCCGTGAAAAAGACCAGTGATTCATAGGTGTTGGTCACCGCCGGATAGCCGATGGTGTAGGAACGGTAAGCGAAGTCCGCGAGCAGCAGGAAGGCCGACATCAGGAAAAACACCTGTTCGACCTCGTAGGACCCGTGAGACCTGCGGAAGAATTTTACGGTCTGAGTGACGATCAGTACGATGAGAATTACAAAGGCGGTACTCGCGAACATCGGGCTCCCTCTATATGCTCTTCAACTTATCGACCATAAGCAATCCAAGTCCCAGGGTCAAGAGGATTCCCGCCCATAGTATGAGACCGAAGCCCGGATCATACACCGCCTGGAGCACACTGGCGTTGACGGGACGCGGCGGCCCGCCTTCATCGCCTCCCGGCGGCCGCTGATTATCCAGCGCGCCGAGCTCTTCGTACCCCCTCTGATAAATCTTCAGTCTTCCGAACTCGAGGGGCCGGTTCACCTGCAGTTCTTGCGGGCCGGCAATCGGCGATCCCCCGCGCAGCAGCTGCACTTCAGAGACGTACTCCCGGGGACGGCCGTCGGGATACCGGCTGATGGTGAAATCTATCAGTCTGAGGGAGTACTCTCCCTGAATCACCGCTTCTTCACCGGGCAGCAGCACGGCGACCCCCTCAACACGTCCGTACAGGCTCAGCAGACCTCCCAGAACGAACAGAAGAACGGCGGCATGTATAAGGTCGGGACCTGCGCGCAGGATGCCCCATCTGCGGGCATAGACTCCCGCCGACGAAAGCTTTACGATCCTGTTCGCCGAACAGACGGTGAGATTGATGATAAAAAGGCAGAGAGGGATGAGCAGCAGGAGTCTGCCCCAGGTACTCGAACTGACCAGATTGGCACGGCCGCTCACTCCCGCGGCGATTGCCAGCAGGAACAGGTAAGCGATGAGGACCGCCGCCAGTTGTACCGATTTGAAAAAACCATAGAGTCCCCGGACAATCTTCATGCCTTCCCCTCCGATTCTCAGTAGGTGGCTGCATCCACCCCGCTTGTATCCTGACCGCCTTCGATCTGAACGAAGACCTTGTTGGGCATGCAGGCGCTCCACTCGCCGTTCTCATCCAGTTCCCCGGCTTGAATGCAGAGCTTGTTGGGACAGGGAGATTCGACCACCGCGGCGTGACCGTCGTGGATATGGATGTATGTAGTTCCGAGAGGACCCTCCACCGCCACTTCCCGGTCTTCATCAAGGGGAAAAACATAGACGGTCTCCGCGGAACGAATCCGCACCCTCAGGGGTCCCCCGTCCCCGGTGTAGACGTATAATCCCGCCGCCACGGTGAAGGATATCGAAAGGAAAATGATGATGTAGTCGAACAGCTTGAACCGCATAGGATTGATTTCAAGTATAGCTCTATTTCAGACGAAAAAAAAGCCGCCCCGGCACGGAGAATGCCGGAACGGCTGTTTACAGGCTGAACCGCGACCGCGATTGCGGCCGGCAATGCTGCCGCAGCTACATCGCCTTCTCGAGGATCCGGTTGAGACGCTTGACGAACTCGGCGGGCTTTTTCAACTCCGCCCCTTCCACCAGGAGGGCCTGGTCGAGGAGGAGGTAGCTGACATCCTCCAGGAGACCCTCATCATCCGAGTGCTCCAGACGGCTGATAATGGCGTGCCTGGGATTGACCTCCAGGATGGGTTTGAACTCGGGGATCTCCTGCTGTCCCATGGCTTTCAGGATCTGCTGCATCTGTACGGTCGGGTCGTTTTCATCCGCGACAATACAGGAGGGCGAGTCGCTCAGGCGGTTGGACGCCACTACGTCCTTGACCCGGTCGCCGAGGACTCCTTTGATCTTTTCGAGGAGGGGTTTGATCTCCTCCTCCTTCTCCTTGTCCTCTTCGGTCTTCAGCTCTTCCGCCGCCCCGCTGCGGTTCACCGATTTGAGCTCGATCTCCTTGTACCGTCCGATGGTGGGCACTACGATCTCGTCGATGTCGTCATCCATCAGCAGCACTTCGATGCCTTTTTCACGGTATGCTTCGAGGAGCGGAGAGTTACGCAGGGTCTCTTCATCTTCGCCGGTCACGTAGTAGATCGCCTTCTGATCTTCCTTCATCCGGTCCTTGTATTCGGCCAGACTGGTGTACCCTTCCACCTCCGTGGACTTGAACCGCACCAGCTCCATGAGGGTCTCCCTGTTGGCGAAGTCCGAATAGAGCCCCTCCTTCAGGGGCCTGTTGAACTCTTCGATGAATTTGCCGTAGGTCTCGGCGTTGCTTTCGGACAGCTGTTTGAACTCGGCCAGGAGCTTCTTGACCGAGGAGGTGCGGATCTGATTCATGATCTTGTTCTGCTGCAGGATTTCCCGGCTCACGTTGAGGGGCAGGTCATCCGAGTCGATGATTCCGCGGACGAAACGGAGGTAGGTCGGCATCAGTTCCTTGGCATCGTCGGTAATGAAGACCCGGTTCACATAGAGTTTCACTCCGGGCGCATAGTCGGCCTGGTACATGTCGAAGGGCGCCTTCTGCGGGATGTAGAAGAGAGTCGTATACTGCAGGGTCCCTTCCGCCTTCGTGTGGACGTAGTACAGGGGATCTTCGTTGTCATGACCGATGCTCTTGTAGAACTCCCTGTACTCTTCCTCTGTAATCTCCGACTTGGGCCGCTTCCAGAGGGCGGAAGCCTCGTTGACCTGCTCACGCTTGTGTTCGGTCTTCTCCTTCCGGTCGTCCCCTTCCCCTTCGTAGCTCTTCTGGTCGTATTCCAGGAAGATCGGGAAGGCGATGTGGTCCGAGTACTTCTTCACCAGCTCCCGGATCTGCCACTGATTGGCATACTCAGCCCCTTCGTCATTCAAATGGAGAATAATGGTAGTGCCCTGCTCCGGCCGTTCGGCCTCTTTGATGGTATAGCTCTCCTCGCCGGTGCTCGACCAGAGCCATGCCTGCTCTTCGCCGGCCCTGCGGGTCAGGACCTCCACCTTGTCGGCCACCATGAAGACCGAGTAGAATCCAACGCCGAACTGTCCGATCAGATTGGATGCCTGTTTGGCGTCTCCCTGCAGTTGACTGAGAAAGTTCCTGGTACCCGACCGGGCGATGGTCCCGAGCTGCTCGTCCAGGTCGGTGCTGTTCATGCCGATACCGCTGTCCTTCACGGTGATGGTCTTCCCATCCCCTCCGTCGAAGGTGATCTCGATCCGAGGGTCGAAGTGCAGCTGCTTGAAATGTTCGTCCGTGAGAGTGAGATATTTCAGTTTGTCCAGGGCATCCGAAGCGTTCGATATAAGCTCCCTGAGGAAGATCTCCTTGTGCGAATAGAGTGAATGGATAATCAAATTGAGTAGCTGGTTAACTTCGGTCTGAAACTGATGCGTAGCCATGGACGCGCTCCTCACATAGAAAAATGTATGATGAATTGAATAGCCCGCCCGCAGCGCTCGGCGCGGTCAAGCGCCCACAATATACCGACAGATCGCCGTCTCGGCAAACCGTTCCCGCTGTCCACCACTGTGGACCTCCCGGAATGTAAGGACGAACCCAGGGTTCACCGCGGCGGCAGGCCGGGGCGCGGTGCCACGATCGGGCCGCTCTGTGGTGGGAACACGTAGCGCAGGATGGTACTGTTGCGATCAACGTCGTAACGGCGGCGTTTCTCTGACGGAAGC
>JBNGED010000058.1:0-9491 GCA_049975605.1 Sediminispirochaetaceae bacterium
GTGTTCGTGAACATAGAACGGGAGCAGCGGGCCGAACTTATTCTCTCCATTGACGGGCAGGAGGTCTTTCCCCTGGAGAAGGGCGCCAATATCATATTTGAAAAATCTCACAGCAAGGCCCTCCTGGTCCGCTCCGACAAGCGTAATTTTTACGAGGTGCTCAGATCGAAGCTGAACTGGTCAGGAGGCTCGAATGCTTGAACAGCTGCATGTTCGCAACTATGCGCTGATAGACTCCCTCGACCTCGAATTCAGCAACGGTCTCAACATCCTGTCGGGTGAGACCGGCGCCGGTAAATCAATAATTGTGGGTGCATTGGGTCTGATACTGGGCGAAAAGGGCGACAGTACGTCTATTCGCAGCGGGGAAGAGGAGGCCGAGGTCGTCGGCGTCATCCGGATAGATAATGACAGCGAGGCGGTCCAATGGCTGCAGGAGAGGGACCTCAGCCCTGAAGATAATCAGGTTCTCCTGAGACGGGTCATCCGTGCGAACGGAAAGGGGTCCAGCTTCATCCAGAACACGAAGATGACCCGCAGAGATCTGCAGGATTTCACATCCTCACTGATCGACATGCACGGGCAGCATCAGCATCAGTCACTTCTGTCGATTGACAATCATCGAAAGCTGCTCGATCAGTATGCGGGAAATGAAGAGCTTGCTGCAGGCCTTTACAGTGATTTCTATGAGTTGAGCAGGCTCAAGCAGGATATGGAAGAACTGCAAAAGTCGGAACGCGAACTGCTGCATGAGAAGGACCTCCTCGAGTTCGCGGTCCGGGAAATCGAACAGACGAATTTGAAGTCTGACGAGGAGGAAGAGCTCGGCAGGGAGCGGCAGATCCTGAATCAGTACGAGAAGCTATTCGATCTCTTTCATGTCTGTCTGAACGGCTTATCCGAATCGGGCAGCGGGGCGCTTCCGAATCTGAGAGAGTCCCGAAAGGCCCTTGACCAGATCGCCGAGATCATGACCGGGCTTTCGGATCACCGGGAACGGCTCGAGAATGCCTTTTACGAGATCGAAGATATTTCTCAAGTTCTGAAAGACCGGCAGTCCGAACTCCAGTTTTCACCGAACAGGTTAAATGAAGTCGAGGAAAGGCTCCAGGAAATACATCGGCTGGAGAAGAAGTACGGTGACACGATAGATGAAGTCCTGAAGTACAGAGAGAACGCCATCAACCGGCTGGACTCCATGGAACACCGCGAAGAGCATAAGGAGGAGCTTGGACATAAGATCAAGGCCCTCGAAGAGAAAGTGATCGCTCAAGCCAAGGAGTTGTCCCGCAGACGTAAAGCGGCCGCAGTGGAGTTGAAGGGGAAAACGGAAGGCAAGCTCCGGACCCTCGGAATGAAGAATGCCGTGTTTGAGATTGCCACTACCTACCGGGAAGGGAAGGGAGGTCGGCACGCCTGCGGGCCGCATGGATACGACCGGGTTGAATTCCTCATCTCGCCGAACAGGGGCGAACCGCTGAGACCGCTTAAGGAGATAGCCAGCGGCGGCGAGATATCACGGATTATGCTGGCAATAAAGACCGTTTTTGCCGAGACCGACAGGATTGACTCACTGATTTTTGACGAGATCGATACCGGTATCGGCGGGGAAGTGGCGCTTTCGATCGGCGAACATCTTGCAAATCTGGGCAAACACAAGCAAATTCTCTGTATCACGCACCTTGCCTCCATTGCCGTTCGTGCCGATAATCATTTAAAAGTTATCAAAAATGAGCAGAACGGGCGTACGGTCACCCTGGTGAAGCAGGTAAAGGATGATGAGAGGGTTGAAGAGATTGCCCGGATGCTTGCAGGAGATCAGGAAGATCTCACATCGCGAAAGCACGCATTGGAGATGCTCGAGCGGTTCCAGACGCTCTGAAGGAGTGAGCAGTGGCGAAAGTAAGTTCGGAGGCGAAAAGACGGTACGGGGAGAAAATCAAGGAGTATCGGAGCAAGGTAGACCAGATGCTCCAGCACGAGAAGAGCCTGCTGCACATAATTGAAAGCGAGGACAAAGGGCAGGGATACAAACGTCTCGCCCTTGCAGATGAAAATTTGAATATGGTCTCATACTACCTTCTGATGAACCATCTCTCGATATCGCTTCTCGGTATTAAGAATGAGGGATTTTTGAACAATGCCAGAAAGACCTGCTATAAAAGCATAATATATCTGGAGGACGTAGTCAGCAGTGTAATCGACGCGCCGTTTTCCGAATATGAAAAGCAGCTTGAAGAGATAGCGGACTTCACATATCGGCAGAGATGGGACCTGCTATGCAAGCTCGGCTTCACTATTGAGATGCTGGTGGACAGTTACGGGAGCAATTCGAAGTGGAAGTGGTCCTTTGTCGAGCTGGAAGGGCGGTTTGCGACGGTTTCCAAGAACATGCTCAATCTCAAGGAAGTCCTGTCTCAGCTCGATCCCCGGTTCGAAGGCTACCCTGTCTATGTTGAACACATCAAGATGGTCAAGCGGCTTCTGGAAAGTTCAGCCAACAACTATCGCCAGAAATACGAATTGTCGACTTCACGGCTGGAAGATTTCAAGCTGGCCATTCGCTATCTTGCAGCGCTTAGACGGCTCCACATACTCCTGGGAGAGAGCCAGGAGAGTGAGGTCATCAAGAAGAAGATCGACATATGGAAAAGCAAGATGGAAGCGGACAGCAAGAACCGTGAACAATTGAAGAAGTTAAAATAAGGATAGACTTAAAACAAGTACATGGCACGCGAACGAAAGATATTTCTCCGGATCTCAATACTGCTCGTCCTGATCGCTTACGTGTTGTATGCGGGTAATGAAGTTCGGCCGGGCGTCCGTTATATCCAGAAATGGTCGGTTGAAGTGGAGCGGGCCGATTCCTCAGAAAGGGCGGAGCCCGGATGGGTGCCGTTTATCGTGAAGGATTACTTCGGATATATAAGCCCCGACGGTACGGATCTGTTCAGGGATGCCGTACAGGGACGCGTCGCCCTGCTTCCGCAGGCCTT
Source organism: Sediminispirochaetaceae bacterium (assembly GCA_049975605.1). GTDB lineage: Bacteria > Spirochaetota > Spirochaetia > DSM-16054 > Sediminispirochaetaceae > DSBN01. Next base: position 2,997 of record JBNGED010000058.1, read on the forward strand.
CTGCAATTACGACAAGCTGGGAGACAATCTGGTAATCCGGGATCCTGTTCAGAACTACATGTATCCAATTGATGAGCTGGGATACCCGATTGTCAGGGACGATCTCTTTTTCGTTCTGTCCGCCGACATGACCGGCGTGACCGTCTGCTCAGCCGAGGGGGAATTCCTCTTCGATCGGCGTTTTACCAGCCTCATCAGCTCAATCGACTGCAGCGGCGGGATCGTCAGTATCGGTTTGTTGAAGGGACGCACCGAAATTTTCGACATAGAAGGAAATAACATCGCCAGTCTCGAATCGTCCGCGAGCCGGATAGACGCAGTGTACGGTACAGCCGTATCCTCAGACGGGAGGATGATTGCTGTAACCCATGGGCTTGATCCGCAGTACATATCTCTCTACAGGAAACAGGCCGGCGAGTATGTGCAGATGAAACGATTCTCCCTGGATGAGGAACGGCGTTCACAGGTGATCATGGCCTTCTCCGAGGACAATACACAGCTGCTGGTAGAGACGGCAGGCGGGGTCGAACTCATCGATACTGCCGAACCGTACGTCCGCAGAAGCATCCCGCTTGAAGGCATGCTCATCGATTACGAATTTCCCGGGCTTGATGAACCGCTATATATCTTGAGCGCCGACGGGATCAATGGGGTCCTCGGAATATACCGCAGAGACGGTACGCTGTACAATCAGGAGCGGTTCAGAGGAGAGGCGACATGGCTCTACCGGACGGACGAATCATTGTTTCTCGGGGTCAATAACACATTAACGAGAATCGGGACAGGCAGGGACTCATGATGATTATTGGCAGGAAGATATATACCGCCGTGATCATCGGCGTGTTCTTCGCAGGGACGGCGGCGGCTTTCGAGTGGCCGGCCAGTAATTCACGGCTTGTATCCACCTTCGGACAAAGCCGATGGGGCGATTATCTCAAAGGGGTCGAACTCTACATCGAGGACAGCGGGATCGAACCGGTCGATTCCGGAGAGATCATTTTCAGTTCCATGGAGGATCCTGCCGGTCCCCACCGCTTTCCTTCCGGATTGGGGAACATGGCGGTCGTTCAGCACGAACGTGGTATTCGATCGGTGTATGGTCATCTCGCTGATCCTGTTGATTCGAGTCTCACAATCATAGCTCAGAATCAATTGATAGGGGAATCCGGAAGCAGCGGCATGGTCGAAGGCCGTTTTCTCTACCTGCAGATCATCGACAGCGAAGTGGCCCGGTACGTGAATCCACTTCTATCGCTTCCTTCGATTACCGACCGGGTGAGGCCGAATATTGAGGACCTGGTGCTTTCAAACAGTATCACCGATTATCCTCTCCGGAACGGAATGCGAATCCGGCAGGGCAACTACGTGCTTCGTATGAGAGCATACGACACGAGCGCCGCTCTGGACACGTTCAGGCCGATGGCGGTCTATTCAGTCAAACTGTATATCAACGGAGAGGAACGTCAAGCCTTCAGCTTCGAATCTCTCGCGGTAGAGAACTGGAGGACGGTACCTGCAGGACGAAGCGATCTTCCTCATCAGGTCCTGTATGGCGACAGTGAGAAGATTTCCCTCGGTTCCGTTGTACTGCAGCCCGGCGAAGCCAGTATCGAAGTAGTGGCGGCCGATTTTGCAGGGAATGAGAGTATACGTACTACCAGGGTCCAGGTAGTGGCGGAATGAGGACTTTTTCCAAACAGCCGAACGAGATCAACCATGAATACTTATGCTGCCCGGTTTGCGGCGGAACGGATTTCAGTCTGAAATGGGATCTGCAGGGATATGCCTTTTCCCGGTGCAGGAACTGCGGACTGCTGCTGCAGAATCCTCAGCCGAAGTCTGCCGAACTGATTCAGAGATACGACCGGGAATACTTCGAGTATGAGATCGAGAATGCAGAGCCCTACCTACAGTTGATGCTGCTGGCCCTGCAGGATGTTGATTTCTTCTCCGGACTGGAGGCGGCAGCCGGGACTGCGGACGACAACGGGTGTTCGAAGAGATTCCTGGATATCGGCTGCGCTACCGGTACCCTGCTTGCATATCTGAAAAAACGCGGCTGGGAGGAGAAGGGAGTGGAAGTGTGTGTTCCCGCCGCTGAATATGCCCGTGACGTACGCGGAGTCGATGTTCACACAGGTACGCTGGAGGATGCCGGTCTGGAGGATTCATACTTCGATATCGTGCATGCAAGCCATCTGATCGAGCATCTTAACAAGCCGGGTGAGTTCGTACGGGACGTGTACCGGCTGCTCAGACCGGGAGGAAGGGTTTTGCTCACCACTCCGAACAGTTCGGGTTTTCAGGCCCGGCTCTTCGCCGGCGCATGGCGTTCGGCCATAGCCGATCACATGTTTCTCTTTTCAAAACAGACCCTTTCCAGTCTCCTGGAAAGTAACGGTTTCGAGATAGAGAAGATAAAAACATGGGGAGGTATCGCGGCCGGAATGGCTCCGTCGCCTATCAAACGGGTCATGGACCTCCTTGTGAAGAAGACCGGATGGGGGGATGTGATGATCATCCGCGCACGAAAGCCGGCTTGATATCATCGTCATAGATACCCATTGCATCACAGAGTGTCAGCAGCCTGGAGACTGATAATTGTTCCTCGTCGTTGAGTGAGGCAAGCTGCTTTTTTGTAATCCTTCTCAGACTTTTGTCGGCCTGGTCCCCGTGCAGCCGGGCCCTCCACTTTTTCAGAAGGGCGAATACCCTCTTCTGCGGTATGGTAAGATCGGGTTCGATTCCCGAATCCCTGAGAGCCTTGATGAATCGGGCGATGTAAAGACACTTTTCGTCGCACTCGAATGTGTCCTGTTTTTGAAACAGGTCCCGAATGAACCGATTCAGCGTAGAGCTTATCTGGGCCTTGTCTATCCGGATCTCGTACCGTGAGGCGAAATGAAGAATATCCTCGAGCCGAGAGATACGGTCCTCGTCCAGCGAACCGCCGTCCCGGCCCATCTCCCCCTGGAGGAGGGTGGTGACCGAAAGCTCCGCCGACTTCTCGAACAAGCGCGGCGCCTCGATACCGAGGAATCGTGCCTGGCTTATTGCGAAGCGTGTCTGTTCGAAGGTGTGAACGGTATGCTCGGCAAGGGATTCCTCGGTCGATCGAACGATGTACCTCATCAGTGTGTTCCTCAACTCGAGGGGCAGCTTCGACAGTTCTTCGATGTATTCCTTCTGGCTCGGTTCAAGCAGGTCGTCTATCCAGATCGCAATGCCCTCGGTTTCATCCAGTACGGCTTTGAAGCGGAACCTGAAGTTTTTCTGTCGTGTGTTGTCCAGCACCTCGATAGTCGACAGGTGTGTCGATTCGCTGCTTTGGGCGGTCTCCTGACTGACCAGCGTGTAATAGCCGTATGTACTCTCCGCTCCGGCCGGATTCCGTATGAGTATACGGATAAAAAAGTAGGAGGCCGCTTCTACCCCGTCGCCGAGACGGTAAGAATCCTGGTCCCTCATAATGTCGCTTCCTGTGCGGCCGGCGGGTTTGTTGCTGATGGCTCCGGCCAGCGTTTCAGCGGTGTACTCGAAGAGATCTTCCTCAGTAAAATTCCGGTAAAGCTGGATCGCTTTCAGCGCATACCGTATGTTCTGGGTAGCTTCGATGCCGTCGATGTCGGCAAAGAACCATCCGCATGAAGTGAAGGAGTAGAGACGGTACTTCTGCCCTTCGAGAAGAGTCAGTATCGACTCGATGGACTCTTCATTCCGCTTCTCCGGCTTCAGATGCATCCGGGCGAAATCCGCGGGTCCGAGCTTGCCGGTCAGAACGGAGATGTAATTCTTCAGAAGAGCGAGGGGGTCGGTGTCGGAATATTTCCCGATCTCCGAGCAGTAGATGTCCCACAGCTTATCACTCAGGCCGCGCAGCCCTTCACGCAGCGGCGTCCGCCACTTCTGGTTCCAGTTTATTTCTCCTCCCGTGCTGCATCCGCAGTCTTTGAACCACCTCGAAACCCCGTGGTGGCAGCTCCAGGAAGTCCCGCGTTCCAGTTCTCCCTTCCGAAGTCTGACGTCATAGACGGGAGGGTAGTTTTCCAGATAAGCCCCGTAATTGGTGAAGACGAAGTCTTTCTTCTCGGCAATCTTTTTCTGCAGTGCCGCCAGGCACATGTCGCCGAAGGGTTCGTGGTGGCCGTATACCTCTCCATCGGTAGCTACGTGTACGAGGTGGCCGGGATCTGCATCGCTGTGAAAAGGCAGCAGCCTGCTGTAGAGGGCGTCGGCGTTCCGCAGATAGTGCTCGAAGCTGATTCCCTGAGCTATTTCATTATTGTAAAAAAATATATTTATAGTCCCTCCGGGACGCTTAATGCGGTAGGGCCGCCAGAAGGGAGCCGGTTCCTCTTTGAGCTCTTTCCACTCCTCCATACCCATGGCGTGGATTGCTTCAGCCTGCCACGGACTGAGCACTATGAATTTGATCTTCTCTTCGACGAGTATATCGATAACCGCTTCATTGACCGCGGTCTCCGGGAGCCAGATGCCTTCGGACCTTCGGCCGAAGTGGAATTCAAAGTCCGCAAGCCCCCACTGAATCTGAATTCGGGCGTCCCGCGGATCGTCCAGTGGGAGGATCGTGTGATTGTATGCCTGAGCGATGGCATTCCCATGTCCGCCGTTGTCGCCGATGCTGAGACGGTCGGCTTCGATTATCGCTTCGTAGACGTACGGGGCGTGCTTACAGAGCCACCACATAAGGGTCGGCCCGAAGTTGAAAGAGAGTATCCGGTAGTTGTTGATAATGTCCTCGATCCTTCCGTCATATCGTAAAAAACGGGAAGCCGAATTGGCGGCATAGCATTCCCGGGTTATCCGGTGGTTCCAGTCGTGAAACGGGGCCGCCGATGGCTGGGTATTTACCAGACCTGTCCAGGGGTCCTCCCTGGGAGGTTGATAGAAATGCCCATGAAATATAAGATGATTGATCATATTCTCATTGTTTATGAAAGATACCCAAATGTAAAGTCCGGTTTTCGATGAACACTTGTGGGGTTGACATAAGGATGCATATTTTCCTAGTATGATGCTACCTCAGCATTGGAGGCAATATGACACGTGAGAAACTACAGTCGCTTTCTGAAGAGGTCCTGAAGAGCATCGCGCAACGCGAAGGGATTTACAATCACGATAATTCCGAACCGGAAGAGCTAATCGATCTCATTCTGGAGGCGCTGGAGGAAGACCGTACAGAGCGGGAAAGCATCAACAATGCCGCCATACGGCTTGAGAATAAAAAGTATGAGATACTGAAAGACGAAGAAGTGGACCTGTTGACCAAGGATGATTATCCGCTTCCGGAATACTACAACGATACGAGAATCGTAATCCTGCTCAGAGACCCCGTCTGGGTCTATGCCTACTGGGACATTAACAGCTCCCAGGTGCAGAGCCTCAAGGAGGAACCATTTTTTGAAGGTTTCTTCCTGCGGGTGTACGAATTCAACGGCGAAGTCCTGGACGCTTCGAATATCGTCGATTTTTATGACATTCCGGTCGAAGAGTCTGACGACAGCTGGTACATCAACCTGAACAAGACCGGTATCGACTACTGCGTCGAACTCCGCTGCAATGTAATGCATGCCGACCGATTGCTTGCGGTCTCCAATACGGTCCACAGCCCCCTGGGTTATTTTGCCCGCAATCAGGAAGAGTTCTACAATGAGCCTGATACCATGATGCTGATGCTTTCCGGCCTCTGGAACTATGAGGATGGGGTGACCAGCAGGGAAGAGGTCCCCCAGCGGATTATCTCGATTCTCGATTCACATAATATAGAGTTATAAAAAGGAACAATATCTGCATGAAAGGTGTATTAGGTTTTGTATTACACGCGCATCTGCCTTTTGTCCGTCATCCCGAATATGATCGGTTCCTGGAGGAGAACTGGCTCTTCGAAGCTATTTCGGAAACATACCTGCCCTTCCTCCGGATGTGCCGTCGTCTCAAGGACGACGGGGTATCATTCCGTCTGACGATATCGATCTCTCCGACCCTGGCGGCAATGCTGACTGATGAGTTGCTGCAGGAGAGGTACATCAAACATGCCGAAATGCTGGTTGAACTCGGGTACAAGGAAATTGACCGGACCAGGACCGAGGCGGAATTCAATTCCCTTGCGGAGATGTACACCAGGTTCTTCGAGCGCAACCTTCATGACTTTACCAATGAGTATCACCGCAACATCCTGTGGGGATTCAAGAATCTTGAAAAAGAGGGCTACCTCGAGATCATTACCACAGCCGCTACACACGCATTCCTGCCGCTGTACCAGTCTTACCCTGAAGCCCTCGAGGCACAGGTGCAGACGGCGGTCCTGGATTACAGCCGTACCTTCGGGAAGAAGCCGAAGGGATTCTGGCTGTCCGAATTCGGATACTATCCTGGGATCGAAGAGATTCTCAGACGGAACAACCTCGAGTATTTCTTTACTGCCGCCCACGGAATCCTCTTCGCCAGTGAAAAGACCCCCTACGGCGTGTATGC